>JBJTCL010000043.1:0-30182 GCA_046091865.1 Burkholderiaceae bacterium
TTCTTCAGCACATGGCCCACCGGCCAGGGCTGACCGCTTGCGTCGTAAAAGTAGCGCGCCGCCACCGCATCGCGCTTGAGCGCCTGCTCGGCCTTCAGCAAGGTGTGCAGCCGCGCGCTGACGCGAAAGCCCTGCTCGGCCAGAGTGATGGCCGGCTCGAACAGCACCGCCCAGGGCAGGCGACCGTGCTGCTTGTGCGCGGCCTCGAGCATGCGCACCGCGCCCGGTACGCCCACCGAGCGCGGGCTGAGCACCGCGTCCATGAAGGGCAGGGGCTTGCCGTCGCTGCCGAGGAACATGCCCTCGTGCGCCGATGCAGGTGCCGTCTCGCGGCCGTCCCAGGCCTCGACCTGGCGACCGTTGTGGTGCAGCAGGAAGGCGCCGCCGCCGATGCCGCTGGACTGCGGCTCCACCAGCGTCAGCACCATCTGCACTGCGATGGCGGCGTCCACCGCCGAGCCGCCGGCGCGCAGCACCTGCAGGCCGGCGTCGGTAGCCAGCGGGTTGGCCGCTGCCACCGCCTGACGCTGATACGTCCAGCCCGGCTTGGCGCTGAAGCCCGACGACCCCTCAGGCTGCAAGGGGATGCTGTAGCCCAGCGTGGTGGGCCGGGTGGCGCAGCCGGTGAGCAGCAGCGCTGCGGTGGTAATCGCAGCGACTGCGGCGGCGTGGGCAACGCGATCAAGACCCAATGACAGTGAAGGCATGCAGAAATGTCCGTGGTGGAGTTGATAGGGGGGTCAGCAGCGCAGTGATCAGCCTTTGCCGCGCATCGCCTGCGCCAGTTCGGCGTCGCCGCGCTGCGCCAGCACCTCGGCCGCGTTCAGGCGATCGCGTGGCTCGCGGTTCTGGCTCAGCTTGGCCTTACCCTCGATCCGGGTGATCGCCACCTCGATGCCGACGATGTTGCGCAGCATGCCGTCGATGTAGTCGGGCGCTGAATCGCCCATCTTCCAGGGCTTGGGTTCCTGAGCCTGCGCCTCGTGCGTGCGCGTCAGGCGCGCCACCACGCCGCGCACGAACTTCTCCTGGTCTTGCACCGTCAGGCGGCCGTGTGCATGCACCACCTCGTAGTTCCAGGTGGGCACCTGGCGATGGGTCTCGTGCTTGCTGGGGTACCAGTTGGGCGAGATGTAGCTCTCGCTGCCGCGAAAGATCACCAGCACATCGGCACCGCCCTGGCACTGCTGCCACACCGGGTTGGCGCGCGCCACATGCGCGGTCAGCAGGCCGTGCAGGCCGACACTGGCGTCGAACTCAAACGGAATGTGGTTGGCGTCCAGCCCGTCGGCCGTGTGCGTGACCAGCACGCCGAGCGGATGCTCATGGATGATGCGCTGCAGGGCCGCGGCGTCGTGGATGGCGAAGTGGGCGGGGTTGTACATCGAAACTAAGCTCCGTGTCGAAGTGTGCACTGATTCTGTGCCGAAACTGGACTTGCGTTAAGGTCCTGTTCGGCATCGAAAAGGCAGACCAGTTGAACCAGCACCGAGCCTCCGCCAGCGAACGCGTGTACACACTGCTGCGATCGCACATCAGCGACGGGACCTTGCCGTCCGGAGCAAAGCTACCCTCCACCCGTGTGCTCTCAGCCGACCTGGGGGCGTCGCGCAGCACGGTGGTTGCCGTTTATGAGCAACTCGCGGCCGAGGGCTACATCGACACGGCGCCCGGCGCACGGGCACGCGTGGCACCCGGGGTGAGTGCGCAGGCCAGCGTTGCGCGTACGGGTCATCCACGCACGACGGCCCCATCCGTCCAGGCCGCCGCGCACACGGCGCGCATCTCGCGCTTCGCGACGCGGCTGTCTGGGCTGCCGTTGCCGCAACCGCCCGAAGCACCGCAGGACGGCCGCATCGACTTCCTCTACGGAGCCTTGTCGTCCAGCGACTTTCCGGGCCGCGCCTGGCGCAGGGCGTACGCCGACGCGATGTCGCAACAGGCAGCGCGCCTGTACTACCGACCTGCGGATGGCGAGGCCATGCTGCTCAGCGAACTGCAGGGGTACCTGCGCCGTGCGCGCGGTGTGGTTTGCACCCCCGTGCAGATCCTCATCGTGCAGGGCTCGCAGCAGGCGATTGACCTGTGCGCTAGGGTGCTGGTGGATACGGACGATACGGTGGTGATCGAAGAGCCCTGCTACCTGATGGCGCGGCGCGTGTTCGAGGCCGCCAGAGCGCGCCTGCACACGGTTGCGGTGGATGAGCATGGCATGGTCACGCAGGCGCTGCCCCGTGGCCGTGCACGGCTGGTCTACGTGACGCCCTCGCATCAGTTTCCGCTGGGTGGGGTGATGCCGATCGGCCGCCGGCGCGAGCTGCTCGCGTGGGCGCAGGCCAGAAACACATGGATCCTCGAGGACGACTACGACGGCGAGTTCCGCTACGGAATGCCGCCGGTGGACACGCTGCAGTCGCTCGATTCCTGCGAGCAGGTGATTTACGTCGGCACCTTCTCCAAGACCCTGTCACCGCAGCTGCGCCTGGGTTATCTGGTGCTGCCGATGGCGCTGGTGCCTGCCTTCTGGCAGGCCAAGCAGATCACCGATCGTCATGCGCCGACCATCGAACAGCTGGCGCTGGCCACACTGATTCACAGCGGTCTGTACGAGCGGCATGTGCGCCGCATGCGGCGCGCCAACGAGCGGCGACGCCGTGCCTTGATCGATGCGATAGAGCAGCACCTCGGCAGCCGTGCACAGGTGGAGGGCGCGGCCTCGGGCCTGCATCTGGTGCTGTGGCTGCCGGGCATCGATGTGCAGGACGAGCCCGTGCTGGTGGAGCAAGCGCGGGCCTGTGGCGTGGGGGTGTGGCCGGTCTCGCCGCTGTACGCGGCGGGCCGTGCGCTGAGGGCGCGCCGCTGCGCCGGCTTGGTGATGGGCTACGCGAGCCTCGAGCCGGCGCAGATCACGGCCGGCATCCAGAGGCTGGCGGTCGCCGTTGCCGTCACTTCGGCGCCAGGCGGATCGCGCCGTCGAGGCGGATCACCTCGCCGTTGAGCATGTCGTTTTCGATGATGTGCTTCACCAGCTTGGCAAAGTCCTGCGGGGTGCCCAGGCGGCTGGGGAAGGGCACACCGGCGGCCAGCGCGTCCTGCACTTCCTTGGGCATGCCAAACAGCATGGGCGTGCCGAAGATGCCGGGGGCGATGGTCATGTTGCGGATGCCGTTGCGGGCCAGGTCGCGTGCGATCGGCAGCGTCATGCCCACCACGCCACCCTTGGACGCGCTGTAGGCCGCCTGTCCGATCTGACCGTCATACGCGGCCACGCTGGCGGTGCTGATCAGCACGCCGCGCTCGCCGGTGGACTCGGGCTCGTTCTTGCACATCGCGTCGGCCGCCAGCCGGATCATGTTGAAGGTGCCCACCAGGTTGACCATGATGGTCTTGGTGTACACGTCGAGCTTGTGCGGGCCGTTCTTGCCCACCGTTTTTTCGGCCGGCGCGATGCCCGCGCAGTTGACCAAGCCCACCAGCTTGCCCAGCGACGCGGCCTTGGCCACCACCGCCTGCCCATCGGCCTCGCTGCTGACGTCGCACTTGACGAAGGCGCCGCCCAGTTCCCTGGCCACGGCCTCGCCTTTTTCAGCCTGCATGTCGGCGATCACCACCGTGCCGCCGTGCGCGGCGATCATGCGCGCCGCACCTTCGCCCAGGCCGGATGCGCCGCCGGTGACGATGAAGACCTTGCCCTGGATGTCCATGAATGCTCCTCGATGGGTGGGTTGACGTTGACGTAAGCGTCAATTATCGACGAGCGCCCGGCCCCGGGCCATCACTTGAAGCCCACGCGGTCCAGCATCTGCTGCACCTTCACCTGGTTCATGCCCACCACCGACACCGGCACCACCTCGCTCTTGAAGCCGCCGCCGGTCATGGCCTTGAGCGCCGGGTTGTCAAAGCTCACGCCCTTGGCCACCGGCCATTCGTTGTTGCCGTTGGCAAAGTGTTTCTGCGCCGCCGGGCTGGCCAGGTACTCGAGGAACTTCACCGCCGCATCTACGTTCTTGGCATGCCGCGCCACCGCGCCGCCGGCAATGTTCACATGGGTGCCCCACGACGACTGGTTGGGAAACACCACGCCCACCTTGTCGGCCAGCGCGCGGTCGGCGGCATTGGGCGACCGCATCAGCCGCGCCAGGTAGTAGGTGTTGGTGATGGCCACGCCGCATTCGCCCGAGGCCACGCCGCGGATCTGGTCGGTATCGCCGCCTTTGGGGGTGCGCGCCATGTTGTCCACCAGGCCCTTGAGCCAGGCCTCGGTTTTTTGCGGACCCAGGTGCTCGGTCATCGCGCCGAACAGGCTCAGGTTGTAGGGGTGCGAGCCCGAGCGGATGCACAGTTGGCCCTTGAGCTTCGGGTCGGCCAGCTCTTCGTAGTTGTCGATATCGCCAGCCTTGAAGCGCGCCTTGTCGAACACCACCACGCGGGCGCGGGTGGACAGGCCGAACCATGCGGTGCCGCCGTTGTCGGCGGGCTTGGCGCGCAGATGGGCCGGGATCGCTGCCTCCAGCGCCTTCGACCGGATCGGCTGGAACAGGCCATCGACCTCGGCGCGCCACAGGCGGGCGGCGTCCACCAGCAGGATCACGTCCGCTGGCGACGCGCTGCCCTCGGCCCGCAGACGCGCCAGAATGCCGGCATCGTCGGCGTCCACCCGGTTGATGCGGATGCCGGTGGCCTTGGTGAAATTGGCGTACAGGGCCTCGTCGGTGGGGTAGTGGCGGGCCGAGTACAGGTTCAGAGTTTGCGGGGCCTGTGCGGCAGCGGGCAGCGTCCAGCCGGCGGCCATGGTGGCCAGTGCGGCGATCAGGGTGCTCAGGGCGCGGAACCGGCGGGATGGCGTGGTGGCTGCAAAAAAGGCGTGGGTGAACATGTCGCAAGAATCCTGATGGGGTGAGCGCGTCGGGTGAACCGGGACCAGTGACAGCAGGGCTGAATATTTTAGCAAATGAGAATGATTCGCAATAAACCAGATTGGAACAGTGAAATCGGGGGGGATGGAAGCCGGCGGATGTCTGCCACCCCGATGGGCCTGGCCGTTGTGTTGCTCGCCCTGTTGACGCTGTTGGCGGGTTGCGCCAGCCCCAGGCTGCCCGCAGGCACCGGCACGCCCACGCCGCCGCGGGCCGAGCCGGCGTTGCCGCCGCCCAAACTGGGCCTGGCACTGGGCGGGGGAGCCGCGCGCGGCTTTGCCCATGTGGGGGTGATCCAGGTGCTCGAGGAGGCGGGCATCCGGGTGGATCTGGTCACCGGTACCTCGGCGGGCAGTTTTGTGGGGGCGCTGTACGCCAGCGGCCGCAATGCGCAGCAGCTTCAGCAAATTGCCGAAACGCTGGAAGAGGCCACCTTTGCCGACTGGATGCTGCCGCTGTTCAACCGAGGTGTGCTGCGCGGAGAGGCCCTGTCGCGCTATGTGAGCCAGCAGACCGGCGGGCGCGGCATCGAGCAGTTGCCGCTGCCGCTGGGCGTGGTGGCCACCGACCTGCGCACCGGCGAGGGGGTGCTGTTTCGCCGCGGTGACCTGGGCACGGCGGTGCGCGCGTCGAGCGCGGTGCCGTCGGTGTTCCAGCCGGTGGCGATCAACGGCCGCGAATACGTCGACGGCGGGCTGGTGTCGCCGGTGCCGGTGCGCTACGCGCGCCAGATGGGGGCCGATGTGGTGCTGGCGGTGGACATCTCCAGCGCGCCCGAGGGCAACACCGCCACCGACCCCTTGCGGGTGCTGCTGCAGACCTTTGCCATCATGGGCAAGAGCATCAACACGTGGGAGCTGCGCGAGGCCGATGTGGTGGTGCGCCCCTCGCTGGTCGGGGTGGGCAGCGCCGACTTTGCGTCGCGCCGGCGCGCCATCGAGGCCGGACGCGCCGCCATGCGCGAAGCGCTGCCGCAACTGCGCGCGCGGCTGGGCGCGGTGCGGCCGCCGGCCGGCCCGGCGCCGGGCTGACACGGCAGGCTGAACACGAAAACAACGGGCAAGAAAAAAGGGCCAGGTCTTGCGACCTGGCCCTGAAGGGATCCCTGAACCTTGCGGTGTCGAAAGGATCCGAGGAGACAACCTGAACACTACAGCGGATGGATCCAGTCCGCTCTGCTGCAGTTCCGCATCCCTACGTGGGGTACGGGTTGAAATCCTTCAAGAGGCGATCAACGCCTTCGCGTTCAACGCTTTTTGGCAGCGGTGGCCTTGGTGGCGCTGACAGCGGTGCTGGCCAGGGCGTTGAAGTTGGCTTCGGCCATGTCGGAAGCCTGCTTGACGGCTTTCTGCACCGACTCCATGGCGTTGTTGCTGGCGGCCACGGCGCTCTTGAACACGGCCACGGCGGTCTCGGAACCGGCGGGGGCGTTCTTGGTGGCGCTTTCCACGACAGCCATGAACTTCTTCTGGGCGTCAGCGGACTGGGCTTCCATGGCCTTGGTGAACTCGGCGCTGGTGCCCGAGGCGATGTCGTACAGGTGACGGCTGTAGGCAGCGGTCTTCTCGGCCATCGGCTGCAGCAGCGAAGCTTGCAGGGCCAGGAGCTCTTGCGCATCCTTGACGGTCAGCATCGAAGCGGCGGTGTCGGCCACTTCGGTCAGGGCGGCCTTGGAAGCGGTGACGTTCAGCTCGACGAGCTTCTCGACGCCTTCGAATGCCTTGTGGGTCAGGCCGAACAGGGTCTGGACGTTGGCTTTCTGGGCAGCCAGGAGTTGGTCGGTGGTCATCATGAGAATCTCCAAAAAAAGGTTGAAAAGGACAGAAAGAACGAAAACGGCTATCGCACTTGCTGCCCCGTCCGGCTTGCCGGCCCAGCCCGCCTTGGCGGGTTGTTGCAGTGCAGCATGGATCGGAGTATAGGGTTTGCCTGGGGGTTTGCAAGCATTTTTGTTGCGTCGCAGCAAAATTTAGGGGCGGTGGCCTAAATCCGCCCTCAAACTCCGCCCTCAAAAGGGGTCGCCTGGGCATCGCCACCGGGGTGGGCGGGGCGCCCGGCGGGCGACAATCCGTGCCCATGCAGGTCTTCTACGCCACCCAGTTCGTGCTGCACCTGCCGCCCGGGCACCGGTTTCCGATGCAGAAGTACGCGCTGCTGCGCGACCGTCTGGCTGCCGAAGTGCCGGTGGTGCAACTGCAGCAGGCCGAACCGGCCAGCGACGGCGTGCTGGCCCTGGCCCACACCCCGCAGTACATCGCCGCCATCCGCGACGGCACGGCCGAGCCGGCGGTGATGCGCGAGATCGGCTTTTCGTGGAGCGAGGCCATGGTCGAGCGCGCAAGGCGCTCGGTGGGCGCCACCATCACCGCCTGCCGCGCGGCCCTGGCCGATGGCGTGGCGGCCAACATCGCCGGCGGCACCCACCATGCCTATGCCGACAAGGGTGGCGGCTTTTGCGTGTTCAACGACGCGGCCGTGGCGGCGCGGCTGATGCAGGCCGAGCATGCCCGCGCCCAGCGCACGCGTCCGCTCCAGGTGGCCGTGATCGACCTGGACGTACACCAGGGCAACGGCACCGCGCGCATCTTTCGCGACGACCCGAGCGTGGTCACCCTGTCGATGCACGGCGCCAAGAACTTTCCGTTCCGCAAGGAGGCCAGCGACATCGACATCGACCTGCCCGATGGTTGCGGTGATGCCGACTACCTGCAGGCGCTGGAGCAGGCGCTGGACGAGCTGGACCGCCGGGTGCAGCCGGGCCTGGTGATCTATCTGGCCGGCGCCGACCCGCACGAAGGCGATCGCCTGGGGCGGCTCAAGCTCAGCTGGGACGGCCTGGAGGCGCGCGACCGCCGCGTGTTCGACTGGTGCTGGCAACGCCGCATTCCGATGGCCTTTGCCATGGCCGGCGGCTACGGGCACCGCATCGAGGACACGGTGCAGGCGCAGGTCAACACCTACCGCGTGGCGGTGGAGTACTGGCAGCTGTGGCAGCGCTGGCAAAATCAGGCGCTTCACAAGAAAAGCGCATGAGCGAGACAGCTTCCCAGGCCGCGGCGGCACCAGCCACGCCCGCGACACCGGCCACCCCCATGACCAAGCCGCAGCCCGAGCCGCGTTCGGCCTATCGGGCCTTTCGCACCATCACCACCCGCTGGATGGACAACGATGCCTACGGGCATGTGAACAACGTTGTCTACTACAGCTGGTTCGACACCGCGGTGAACGCGCACCTGATCGAGCGCGGCGTGCTCGACATCCACCACGGCCGCACCATCGGCTTGGTGATCGAGACGCATTGCAACTACTTTGCGTCGCTGGCGTTTCCGCAAACCATCGAAGCCGGTCTGCGTGTGGCCAGGCTGGGCAGCTCCAGCGTGCGCTACGAGGTGGGGCTGTTCGCGCAGGGCGAGCCGCTGACGGCCGCCAAGGGCCATTTCGTGCATGTGTACGTGGACCGCGACACTCGGCGCCCTGTGCCGCTGCCCCCCGATCTCAAATCCGTACTGGAGCAACTCACGTGACATCCCAGGTCAGCACCGTGGTGCGCGACGCCGCCAGCGTGGACGCCGCCATCGAAAGCCGCTTCTCGGCGCGCGCCTTCCTGCCCAAACCGGTGCCGCGCGACACCGTCGCCGACATCCTGCGCGTGGCCTGCCGCGCGCCCTCGGGCACCAACACACAGCCGTGGAAGGTGTATGTGCTGACCGGCGCCAGCCGCGATGCGCTGGTGGCCAAGGTGTGCGCAGCGCATGATGCGATCGCCGCCAACCCGGCGCTGGCAGCCGACTACCGCGAAGAGTACGACTACTACCCCGAGAAGTGGGTGTCGCCCTACATCGACCGCCGCCGCGAGAACGGCTGGGGACTGTATGGCCTGCTGGGCATCGGCAAGGGCGACAAGGACAAGATGCATGCGCAGCACCAGCGCAACTTCCGCTTCTTCGATGCACCGGTGGGGCTGATGTTCACCATCGACCGGGTGATGGGCCGCGGTTCGCTGGTCGACTACGGCATGTTCCTGCAGAACATCATGGTGGCCGCACGCGCCCGTGGCCTGCATACCTGCCCGCAGGCGGCATGGAACGGCTTTGCCAAGATCATCCTGCCGCATGTGGGTGCGGCCGAGGGCGAGATGCTGGTGTGCGGCATGTCGCTGGGCTACGCGGATGAGGCCGACAAGGTCAACAGCTTCCACACGCCGCGCGTGGCGGTGGAGGACTTCACCCACTGGCTGTCCTGAGCAGAGGCAACGATGCGAATCCACCCAACCCTGTTGTCGATCGCGCGCGGCGGTGTGGCGGCGCTGGCGCTGCTGACGCCGCTGGTGGCCGCCGCCGCCGATGTCGATGGCTCCAAGCTGTCGCCGCTGTGGGGCATTCCGTTTGCCGGCATCCTGCTGTCGATCGCGCTGATGCCGCTGCTGGCGCCCGTGGTCTGGCACCACCACTACGGCAAGATCGCCGCGGGCTGGGCGCTGGCCTTCCTGCTGCCGTTTGCGGCGCTGTTCGGCCTGGGTGCCGCGGGCTCGGCGCTGGTGCATGCGCTGCTGGCCGAATACATCCCCTTCGTGATCCTGCTGACCGCGCTGTTCACCGTGGCCGGCGGCATCCACATCAAGGGCAGCCTGCATGGCAGCCCGGGCCTGAACACCGCCATCCTCGCCATCGGCGCGGTGCTGGCGAGCTTCATGGGCACCACCGGCGCGTCGATGCTGCTGATCCGCCCGCTGATCCGCGCCAATGACAACCGCCAGCACAAGGCGCATGTCATCGTGTTCTTCATCTTCATCGTGTCCAACGCGGGCGGCTCGCTCACGCCGCTGGGCGACCCGCCGCTGTTTCTGGGTTTCCTCAAGGGAGTGGAGTTCTTCTGGACGGTGAAAACCATCTTTCCAGAGACGCTGTTCCTGGTGCTGACGCTGCTGGCGATGTTCTATGCCCTCGACTGGTGGTACTACCACAAGCGCGAAGAGATGCTGCCGGTCGACCCGACGCCCGACACCCGCGCCATCGGCTTTGACGGCGCCGCCAACTTCGTCCTGTTGGGCTGCATCGTCGGCCTGGTGTTGATGAGCGGCGTGTGGAAGTCGCCGGTGTCCTTCGACGTGGCGGGCACCGAGGTGGGTCTGCCCGGCATCGTGCGCGACCTAGGCCTGATCGCGGTGACGCTGGTGTCGCTCAAGATCACCGCCGACCAGGTGCACGAGGCCAACCAGTTCTCGTGGGCGCCGATGGCCGAGGTGGCCAAGCTGTTTGCCGGCATCTTCCTGACCATCATCCCGGTGATCGCCATGCTGAAGGCCGGCGTCAACGGCCCGTTCGGCGCGGTGGTGGCCGCGGTCACCCGCCACGACGGTTCGCCCGACCCGATGATGTACTTCTGGGCCACCGGCGCTTTGAGTTCCTTCCTGGACAACGCGCCCACCTACCTGGTGTTCTTCAACACCGCGGGCGGCGACCCGCAGGTGCTGATGACCACGCTGGCGCCCACGCTGGCCGCCATTTCGGCCGGTGCGGTGTTCATGGGCGCCAACACCTACATCGGCAATGCACCCAACCTGATGGTCAAGGCCATTGCCGAAGACCGCGGCGTGAAGATGCCCAGCTTCTTTGGCTACATGGCGTGGTCGGGCGCGGTGCTGATCCCGCTGTTCATCATCATGAGTTTCGTCTGGTTCCGCTGAAAGCCAACGCATGAGCAAACCCAACATCCTCGTCGCGCGGGCGGTGTTCCCCGAGGTGCTCGACAAGCTGTCGCAGCACTTTGAGGTGCAGTCCAACCAGCCCGACACGCTGTGGACACCCGCCACGCTGACTGAAGCTTTGAAGGACAAGGTGGGTGCCTTCACCACCGGCAGCGAGCGCATCGACGCTGCCGTGCTGGCCGCCTGCCCGCAGCTCAGGGTGTGCGCCAACATGGCGGTGGGCTTCAACAATTTCGATGTGGATGCGATGACCGCACGCGGCGTGCTGGCCACCAACACCCCCGATGTGCTGACCGAGACCACCGCCGATTTCGGTTTTGCGCTGCTGATGGCCACCGCCCGCCGCGTGACCGAGAGCGAGCATTTTTTGCGCGCCGGCCTGTGGACGAAGTGGAGCTACGACATGTTCGCCGGCGCCGAGGTGCACGGCAGCACGCTGGGCATCCTGGGCATGGGCCGCATCGGCCAGGGCATTGCACGGCGCGGCGCGCACGGCTTTGGCATGAAGGTGATCTATCACAACCGTTCGCGGCTGGACGCCGCCAGCGAGGCAGCGTGCAAGGCCACCTATGTGTCCAAGGAGCAGCTGCTGCGCGAGGCCGACCACCTGATGCTGGTGCTGCCGTACTCGGCGGCCTCGCACCACGCCATCGGCGCGGCCGAGATCGCGCAGATGAAGCCCACCGCCACGCTGATCAACAGTGCGCGCGGCGGCATCGTGGACGACGCCGCGCTGGCCCAGGCTCTGAAAGATCGCCGCATTGCCGCGGCCGGCCTCGACGTGTTCGAGGGCGAGCCCGCGGTGTATCCCGAGCTGCTGACGGTGCCCAACGTGGTGCTGACGCCGCACATCGCCAGCGCCACCGTCAAGACGCGCCTGGCCATGGCGATGCTTGCGGCTGACAACCTGATCAGCTTTCTGGTGCACGGCAAGCCGCTCACGCCGCTGAACCCGCAAGTGCTGGCGCGCGGCTGATTGCCCGGGGTTTGCGCATGGACGCCACGCTTGCGCTGCTGATCGCCCTGGTGATGCTGCAGGCGCTGGCGCTGGTGCTGCTGTGGCAGCGCCGCGGGCCCGACGAGGCCGGCGCTGCCGCGCAGCAACGCGCACTGGATGCCTTGCGTGCCGATCTGTCTGCCGCCAACGAGCGCATCGAACGCGGCCTGCGGCAGGACATCGGCGATTCGGCCCGGGGCACCCGCACCGAGCTGATGCAGACGCTGGCGACCTTCCAGGAGGCGGTGGTCAAGCAGGCGGCCGAGGCCACGCGCACCCAGAACACCCAGATCGATGCCTTTGCCCAGCAGCTGGCGCTGCTGCAAAAGACGCTGTCGGACACGCTGGCGCAGCAGCTGCAGTCGCTCAGCGATGCCAACGCGCGTCGCATCGGCGAGGTGCGCGCCACCCTCGAGGCACAGCTGCAGCAGCTGCAGCAGGCCAATGCGCAAAAGCTCGACGAGATGCGCAAGACGGTGGACGAGAAGCTGCAGTCCACGCTGGAGCAGCGGCTGGGCGAGAGCTTTCGCCAGGTGGCCGAGCGGCTCGAGCAGGTGCACAAGGGCCTGGGCGAGATGCAGACGCTGGCGCAGGGCGTGGGCGACCTTAAGCACCTGCTGACCAACGTCAAGACGCGCGGCATGTTCGGCGAGGCGCAGCTGGGCAGCCTGCTCGAGCAGGTGTTCTCGCCCGAACAGTACGCCGCGCAGCAGGTCACCAAGCCCGGTGGCCGCGAGCCGGCGGACTTTGCCATCCGCCTGCCGGGGCGCAGCGAGGGGCAGGGGGTGGTGTGGCTGCCGATCGACGCCAAGTTTCCCAACGAAGACTACGAGCGCCTGCTGGCCGCGCAGCAGGCGGCCGACGCGGTGGCGGCCGAGGCGGCGGCCAAGGCGCTGGAGGCGCGTATCCGCGCCGAGGCCAAGGCCATCGCGCAAATGTACGTCGAGCCGCCGCACACCACCGACTTCGCCATCCTGTTCCTGCCCACCGAAGGCCTGTACGCCGAGGTGCTGCGCCGCCCCGGGCTGATGGAGGCACTGCAGCGCGAGCACCGCATCACGCTGGCGGGCCCGACCACGCTGCTGGCCATGCTCAATTCACTGCAGATGGGCTTTCGCACGCTGGCGCTGGAAAAGCGCTCGAGCGAGGTGTGGCAGGTGCTGGGGGCGGTCAAGACCGAGTTCGCCAAATTCGGCGATGTGCTGGCCAAGCTGCGCAACCAGACGCAAACGGTGCTCAACACGCTGGACAGCGCGCAGACGCGCAGCAATGTGATGAACCGCGCGCTGCGCAGTGTGGATGCCTTGCCCGACACGCAGGCGCAAACGCTGCTGCCCGGTCTGTCGTCGTCCGCACCGGCTGACCCTGACGACGCCACGCCGTGAGCGGACTTTCGCGCCCGTTGGCGCGGCTCATCGCGGGGCAGATCTGCCTGCATGCCTGCATGGCCGGCACCCGCATGGCCGCGCCGCTGCTGGCGCTGCGCGCGGGCTACAGCGAGGCCGCGGTGGGCGTGCTGCTGGCGCTGTTTGCTCTCACGCAGGTGTTTCTGGCACTGCCGGCTGGCCGCTATGTCGATCGCCACGGACTCAAGCGGCCGCTGGCGTGGAGCATCGCTGTGGCCAGCAGCGGCGCTGCGCTGGCGGTGGTGTGGCCGGTGTTTCCGGTGCTGTGCGCCAGCGCACTGATGACTGGCGGTGCCACCGGCGCGGCGGTGATCGCATTGCAGCGCCATGTGGGCCGCATGACCGACGACCCGACCCAGTTGCGCCAGGTGTTCTCGTGGCTGTCCATCGGCCCGGCCATCTCCAACTTCATCGGCCCGCTGGCCGCCGGCCTGCTGATTGACCATGCGGGCTTTCGCGCCGCGTTTGCGCTGATGGCGCTGCTGCCGCTGCTGTGCTGGTGGTGGGTGCGCCATGTGCGCGAGGCGCCTGGCCATGCGGCGCCCGCCGATGCTGTGCCCGACCGTGCGATGGACCTGCTGCGCGACCGCTCGTTTCGCCGCCTGCTGATCGTCAACTGGGTGATGGCCTCGTGCTGGGACGTGCACACCTTCGTGGTGCCGGTGCTGGGCCACGAGCTGGGGTTCAGTGCCTCGGTGATCGGCGCCATCCTGGGCGCGTTCGCGATTGCCGCTGCTGCGGTGCGCGTGGTGCTGCCCCTGGTGGCCGCGCATCTGCGTGAGCACCGCGTGATCGCGGCGGCCATGCCGGTGTGCGCGCTGGTGTTCGCGGTCTATCCGCTGATGCGTTCACCGCTAGCCATGGGCCTCTGCTCGGTGCTGCTGGGTCTGGCGCTGGGCTGTGTGCAGCCGATGGTGATGAGCACGCTGCACCAGATCACGCCGTCTCACCGCCATGGCGAGGCGCTGGGGCTACGCCTGATGGCGATCAACGCGTCCAGCGTGCTGATGCCGCTGCTGTTTGGCGCTGCGGGCGCCATCGTCGGCATCAAGAGCGTGTTCTGGGCGGTGGGCGCGGTGGCGGGCACCGGCATTCGGGCGGCCCTGCGCATGAAGGCTCAAAGGCTGTAGAACGAACGGATCGCTTCCCAGGCCTTGGCGGGTTCGTCGGCAAAGCAGAACAGGTCGAGGTCGGAGCGCGAGATCACGCCTTCGTCGACCAGCATCTCGAAGTTCACCAGCCGCTGCCAGTAGTCGGTGCCGAACAGCACGATGGGCACGGGCTTGGCCTTGCGCGTCTGCACCAGAGTAATCACCTCGAACAGTTCGTCCAGCGTGCCAAAGCCGCCCGGAAACACCACCAGCGCCTTGGCACGCATCATGAAGTGCATCTTGCGCAGCGCGAAGTAGTGGAACTTGAAGCTCAACCCCGGGCTGACATAGGGGTTGGGGTTCTGCTCGTGCGGCAGCGCGATGTTGAGCGCCACCGCCTCCATGCCCACCTCGCATGCGCCGCGCATCGCTGCCTCCATGATGCCGGGGCCGCCACCGGTGCAGATGTACAGCCGCTCGCTGCTGGGGCGCTGCAGGCTCCAGCGGCCCACCACCTGGCCGAACTCGCGGGCGCGTTCGTAGTGCACCGCGTTGCGCACCAGCCGGTGTGCGCGCTCGATCAGCGGCTTGTCGCCGGTCCGGGTGGCGTCCTGCAGCAGGCGATCGGCCTCGTCCGCGGCGACGAAGCGCGCACTGCCGAACACCACGAGGGTGTGTTCCACGCCGGCGGCCTGCTGCTCCAGGTCGGGCTTGAGCAGCTCGAGCTGAAAGCGGATGCCGCGCGTCTCGCGCCGCATCATGAACTCGGGGTCGGCGAACGAGATGCGATAGGCGTCGGGTTGCAGCGGGTTGCCGTTGGCGGCGTGCGCCTGCAGTTCGGCCCAGGCGTCGGCCAGGCGCCGGTCGGTCAGCGGGGTCTGCGATTCCATGGCGGCATTGTGGCGCCGAATGCTTGGCCTGCAACGCCCGCGACAACTGCATGCGGGGTTGGCGGCCCGCGCGTGGGCCGCGTGCGGATCAGCGCTCCAGCGCCACCGCCAGCGTCAGTGCGATCGGCACGAACACCACCGCCAGCGCGTTGCCCAGCAGCGTCATGGCGGCCACCTTCTCGGGTTCCTGCTGGTAGCGCTCGGCCAGCATGAACTGCATCACCGCCGGCGGCAGGGCACCGAACAGCAGCAGCTGGCCCAGGGCCGCGCCCTGCAGGTTCAGCGCCCAGGCCAGGGGCACAGCCACTGCCAGCCCGGCCAGCGGTCGGGTGAAGGCACCCAGCAGGCCGCGCGGAATGTCGGCGCGGGTCAGCAGCGTCAAGCGCACACCCAGGGCGAACAGCATCATCGGCAGCATCGCGTTGCCCAGCAGTTGCATGCCCGCCAGCAGCATGTCGGGCGGGCGGATGTCGGTGGCGGCGCTGGCCATTCCCAACGCGGCCGACAGCATCAGCGGGCTGAGCAGCAGGTCGCGGGTGCGGGCTTGCGCGCTGGTGATGCGCGCGCCCAGCGAAAAATGGATCAGGTTGTTCACCGAGAACAGCGCCACCGCCGCCCCGAAGTGCGCCGGGCCGAAGGCCAGCAGCGCCAGCGGCAGGCCCATGTTGCCGCAGTTGTTGAACATCACCACCGGCACCAGCGTGCGCGGCGAGGTGTGGGTGACGCGTGCCATCAGCCAGCCGATCAGGCCCGATCCAAAGATCAGCAGCAGTCCGCCCAGCAGCAGCGTGTCGTGATCGCGCAGGCGAAAGTCCTTCGAGGCCAACGCCGAATAAATCAGCACCGGCGCCAGCACATCGAGCGCGACGCGGTTGAAGGCGGTCAGGTCGGGCCGCTCGCGCCGGCCGTACCAGTAGCCCACCGCCACACAAAAGAACACCGGCACCAGCACTTCGGCCAGGCGCTGCAGCAGGCTCATGCGCGCCCCTGCGGCGACTGCGCGCGCTGCTCCAGCCAGCGCAACAGCGGGTCGCGCGCTTCGGTCAGGCCCTTGTAGGCCAGCACCGCGCCGTTCATCGAGGCGATCGCATCATGCAGGCGCTGCGCGCGGGCGGTGTCGCTCACCGCATCCACCAGCGGCTGCAGCATCACGCGGATGGCGAACACCGACTGCCGTGTGTTCGAGCCGCCGGGCACAGGCAAAAAGCTCTGGCGCTCAGCCCGCAGCCAGCACTGCCGCGCAAAGCG
Source organism: Burkholderiaceae bacterium (assembly GCA_046091865.1). Taxonomy (GTDB): domain Bacteria; phylum Pseudomonadota; class Gammaproteobacteria; order Burkholderiales; family Burkholderiaceae_C; genus JBDLRH01. The sequence goes on from JBJTCL010000043.1 coordinate 16,256, forward strand.
GTCCAGTGCGTCGGGGTGCCCGGTGTCCACCACCGGCCACGGTGTGCGCGCGTGCCGGCGCGGATGCTGGTCGTGGCGCGGCGAGGGCGACACCGTCCATACGTGGCGCTGCCAGTGCTCGCCCGAGGTGACCAGCCGCGTGAGCGCCTCGCTGGCTGCCAGCAGCGTGGCGGCGTCGGCCACCGGCGCATGGATGGCCGCCAGCGACAGGCCCAGCTTGTCTTCGGGCGCCCAGTGCGAGGGCACGCACAGGCACATCCACGGGATGGTGCCGCGCTCGCCATCGACCAGCGCAAAGTCTTCCTCGAAGCGCAGTTCCAGCGGCAGCGCGGCTTCAGCGCCCAAGGCCGACGCTGCCGACGCAGGCTGCGGCGCATGCGCATCGATGGCGGCCATGGCCGCGCGCAGCGCCCCCGCGTCCAGCCCTGGCACCGTATGGCGCGACTGCCCGGCTTGCCACACTGCGTGCTTGTCGGCGTACAGCGCGCTGCCTGCGTGCAGCGGCGTGAGCCGGCAGGCCGCTGCATCCACGCGCGCCAGCCCGGGCTGCATGCGAAACGGCACGGCGATCTGCAGCAGGTCAAAGTCCATGGCGTTCAGAGCACAACAGGCAGCGCGCCGGGCAAAACAAAAGGCCCCATGCAGGGGCCTTGGTTCGGGCCGTGGCTGAAGCCTTGGTTCAGCACGGCGGCCCTGCCTGCGCGCCGCTCAGACGCGGCGGCGGTATTCACCGGTACGGGTGTCGATTTCGACCTTGTCGCCCTGGGCCACGAAGATCGGCACGCCGATCTCGAAACCGGTGGCGATCTTGGCGGGCTTGAGCACCTTGCCCGAGGTGTCGCCCTTGACGGCGGGTTCCGTCCAGGTGATTTCGCGCTCGACGCTGGTGGGCAGTTCCACCGAGATGGCCTTGCCGTCGTAGAACACGACCTCGGCGCCCATGCCGTCTTCGAGGTAGTTCAGCGCGTCGCCCATGTTCTCGGCCTCGACCTCGTACTGGTTGTACTCGGTGTCCATCCACACGTACATCGGGTCGGCGAAGTAGGAGTAGGTGCAGTCCTTCTTGTCCAGCACGATCTGGTCCATCTTGTCGTCGGCCTTGAACACGATTTCGGTGCCCTGGTTGGACAAGAGGCTCTTGAGCTTCATGCGCACGGTGGCGGCGTTGCGGCCGCCGCGGGCGTATTCGGTGCGCAGCACCACCCACGGTGCGCCGTTTTGCATGATTACGTTGCCGGCGCGGATTTCTTGAGCGATTTTCATGATGATTTTCGGGTTGATGTCGGGGCGCTGGGCGAGCCCGCCGCAAGGCAGGGCGCCGACCTGACGCACGACCATGAACAGTCTGGGCGCCGGCGCGAAATTGCAAGGGGCAAGCCCGGCAGACCGCAAGGTGCGGCAGACCAGCCTGCTTTTCGCAAAGCCCTGAATTTTAACGGGTTTTCGGGTGTGAGCCGGTGGGGCGGGCCGGATGCGAGGCGGCAAAGCGCACCAGGCGCTCGGTCAGCGGGCCCAGCGCCGCCAGCCGCTGCGCCAGCCGCTGCACGGCGCGTGCTCCATCGGCCAGCAGGGCGTCGCCAAGTTCAGGCGGGGCAGCCTGTGCAGGCGCATCGGCGTTCCACGCGCCCATCCACTGCAGCAGGGCCGGTGGCGCGCCGGCGTCGCGCATCAGGGCTGCAAAGGCCTGAAGCTTGGCATGGTGCGCGCCGTCGTGCTGCGGATACAGCTGCCACACGAAAGGCCGGCCGGCCCAGATCGCGCGCACCAGCGAGTCCTCGCCACGCACGAAGTTCAGGTCGCAGGCCCACAGCAGTTCGTCAAAGGCGTCCTGCGGCATCGCGTCCAGCCAGGTGATGCGCAGGCGGCCTGCGGTGTTCCACCCGGGGTGCTGGGCGTCCAGCGCGGCCATCGCCGCGCGGGTGGCCGCTGCGGCACGGCCGAAGGTGACCAGCAGGCGCCAGGGGGCTGCATCGTGCGCGGCATCGCCTGCCGCCAGCTGCCGCAGCAGCGCCGGCAAGGCCACGGGCTCGTAACAGAACAGGCTGGCCACACGCTCGCCGGCCTGCACGCCATGCCGTGCGCGCCACGCAGGGGCATCCAGGGCGCGCTGCCGATCGCTCAGCTGGGCCTCGCGGATCAGTCCGCCGGTGCCGGCCTCAAAACCGGGAAAGAAAAAATGCTTGGTCAACCCGCGCCCGGGGCCGTGCATCACCGGCGAGGGCAGGGCATGCTGACGCGCCACAAAGGCCTCGGCGCTCAGGTACTCCAGGTTGATCCACGCCACCGCATGTGACGCCGCGGCGTAGGCGGCCACCATCGCGTCCGGCGGCTCGCAGCCAAAGGCCTCCACCAGCACATCGCCGCTGTCCGGGCAGGGCAGTTGCAGTGCGGCGGGCGCACCGTCTTGGCCCGCCGTCCACGGCAGCACCTGCAAGGCCGCGTCAGTATCGACGGCAGCATTCACGCACACGCCCGGCGCCATCCACGCCAGCGCCGAGGCATCGTCCACCCACAGGCGCACCCGCTGGCCGTGGCGTACCAGATCGCGCGCCAGGCGCCAGCACACGCCCAGGTCACCGTGGTTGTCGACGACCTGGCAGAACAGGTCCCAACGGAGTGTGGGCAGGGCGGGCAGGCGGGCGGGGCACATGTGCGGATTGTGGCGGGGCCAGCGGGGCCAGCCAGGCCCGCTCTGCCGGGCTCACGCCACAATACTGCGCCATGTCTGAGCTGCCCTCGCATCCGGAATCGCTGCTGGCCGAAGTGGCGGCACTGCCCGCGCTGCCGGGGGTGTACCGCTACTTCGACGCCGATGGCGCGGTGCTGTACGTGGGCAAGGCGCGCAACCTCAAGAAGCGCGTGTCGAGCTACTTCCAGAAGAACCACGGCGGCACGCGCATCGGCCACATGGTGGGCAAGATCGCGCGCATGGAGACCACGGTGGTGCGCTCCGAGGCCGAGGCGCTGCTGCTGGAAAACAACCTCATCAAGGCGCTGCACCCGCGGTTCAACATCCTGTTCCGCGACGACAAGAGCTATCCGTACCTGAAGATCACCGCGGCACGGGGCGGCGGCCATGCGTTGGCCACCGCGTCCGACTTTCCGCGCATGGCCTACTACCGCGGCGCGGTGGATCGGCGGCACCGCTACTTCGGGCCGTACCCGAACGCGTGGGCCGTCAAGGAGTCGATCCAGCTGCTGCAAAAGGTGTTTCGCCTGCGCACCTGCGAGGACACGGTGTTTGCCAACCGCACCCGGCCCTGCCTGCTGTACCAGATCAAGCGATGTTCAGCGCCGTGCGTGAACCACATCACGCCCGAGGACTATGTGCGCGACGTGCACAACGCCGAGGCCTTTTTGCACGGCGAGACGCAGCAGGTGCTGCAGACGCTGGAGCAGCGCATGATGGCGCACGCCGAGCGGCTGGAGTTCGAGCAGGCGGCCGAGTTGCGCAACCAGATGGCGGCGCTGTCCAAGGTGCTGCACCAGCAGGCGGTGGACACCACCAGCGACAAGGACGTGGACATCCTGGCGGTGGTGGTGCAGGGCGGTCGCGCCTGCGTGAACCTGGCGATGGTGCGCGGCGGCCGCCATCTGGGCGACCGGCCGTACTTTCCGGCGCACATCGAAGACGGCGTGGCGATGCAGGCGCTGGACGAGAGCCGCGACGATGGTGACGCCACTATGGCAGATGGCGCCGCTGACACCGCCAGCAACACGGGGCCCGACAACGTGGCGGTGCGCGTGCTCGAAGCCTTCATCGCGCAGCACTACATCGACATCCCGGTGCCGCCGGCGCTCATCACCAGCGTGGCGGTGTCGCGCGGGCTGATCGATGCCTTGTCGCAGCAAAGCGGCGTGAAGATCAGCGCGGTGCACCACCCGCGCGAGCAGCGCCGCGTGTGGCTGGAGATGGCGCGCAAGAACGCGCAGATCCAGCTGGCGCGGCTGCTGGCCGAGGAGGGCTCGCAGCAGGCCCGCACCCGCGCCCTGGTGGAGTCGCTGGACCTGGCGCCCGAGTCGCTGGACGACCTGCGCATCGAGTGCTTTGACATCAGCCACACCGCGGGCGAGGCCACGCAGGCCTCGTGCGTGGTGTTTCACCATCACCGCATGCAAAGCGCCGAGTACCGCCGCTACAAGGTCGAGGGCATCACGCCGGGCGACGACTACGCCGCCATGCGCCAGGTGCTCACCCGCCGCTACGGCAAGATCGTCGAGGCGATGCGCAGCGAGCCCGAGGGCAGGGCCCGCATGCCCGACATCGTGCTGATCGACGGCGGCAAGGGGCAGGTGAGCATGGCGCGCGAGGTGTTCGATCAGCTGGGGCTGGACCTGTCGCGCATCGTGGGGGTGGAGAAGGGCGAGGGCCGCAAGGTGGGCCTGGAGGAGCTGGTGTTTGCCGACGGCCGCGACAAGGTGTACCTGGGTAAGGATTCGGCGGCGCTGATGTTGGTGGCGCAGATCCGTGACGAGGCGCACCGCTTTGCGATCACCGGCATGCGTGCGCAGCGCGCCAAGGTGCGCACCGGCGGCAGCCAGCTCGAGGACATTCCCGGCGTGGGGGCGCGGCGGCGGGCCAAGCTGCTGCAGCGCTTTGGGGGTATCCGCGGCGTGGCCGCTGCGGGTGTGGAAGACATTGCCAGCGTTGACGGCATCTCGCGCGAGCTGGCCGAGGAGATCTACCGTGCATTGCATTGACACGACATCAGAGTCCGCACAGTGCGGCTGCCGCGCGGTGCGAGCACTGCCGCAACCTGTCCATCTGCGACGCCTGCCCAAGGCACTGGGTACGCTGGCGGCGCTGGTGACAACGGCCTGGCTGGCCGGCTGCTCCACCCCGATGCCGCCCGCGCCGTGGACGCCGCCCGCCGCACCTGCCGCACCGACTGCCACACCGCCCACCACAGCAGCCGGAGCGCCGGTGGCCACGCCGCAGCCGGGCCAGCTGCCTGCACCCGCTGCGCCCGCGCAGGCTGCTCCCGCCGCGCCCGCCGCCGAGCCGCCCGCCCGCAACTGGGACGAATACCGCCTGCGTGCAGCGCGGCGCATTGCCGAGGCCAACGCCGGCGACACCTTTGCCGGTGCGGTGCCGCAACGCCTGGCATCGATCCCGGTGATGCAGGTGCGGCTGAACCGCGACGGCTCGGTGCGCGAGGTGCAGGTGCTGCGCACGCCCAAGTTCGAGCCGCAGACGGTGCAGCTGGCGCAGCGTGCCATCCGGCGTGTGGGCAACTTCGGGCCGGTGGGCCACCTGCCGCAGCCCTGGGAATTCAGCGAGACCTTTCTCTACAACGACGACCTGAAGTTCCAGCTTCGCACCCTGGCCGAGGCGCCCTGACAACGATCGTAAGCCGCTCGCGAGCCGCCCGCGAGCCGCCCGCGAGGCGCCCGCAAGGCGCATGACAGAATCAGCGCATGTTCTTCACCATCCCCACGCTGCTCACCTGGACGCGCATCGTCGCGATCCCGCTGATCGTCGGCGTGTTCGAGGTGTGGCCTGACCGCTCCATCAGCAACCTGGTGGCCACGGTGATGTTTGTGGTGTTCGCGCTGACCGACTGGCTTGACGGCTGGCTGGCCCGCAAGCTCAACCAGACCTCGTCCTTCGGCGCCTTTCTGGACCCGGTGGCCGACAAGTTCCTGGTGTGTGCCTCGCTGCTGGTGCTGGTGCATCTGCAGCGGGTGGACGTGCTGGTGGCGCTGGTGATCATCGGCCGCGAGATCGCCATCTCGGCGCTGCGCGAATGGATGGCGCAGATCGGTGCCTCGCGCAGCGTGGCGGTGCACATGATCGGCAAGGTCAAGACCACGGTGCAGATGGTCGCGATCCCGTTCCTGCTGTTTGACGGCAGCCTGTTCGGCGTGATCGACACCGCGCAGTGGGGCACCGCGTTGATCTGGATCGCCGCGGTGCTGACGGTGTGGTCGATGGTGTACTACCTGCACAAGGCGCTGCCGGAAATCCGGGCCCGCGCCAAATGACGCAGTCCCCCTCGGGCGCCGCGTCCACCCAGGACGCCCTGATCCGCGCCATGCCCGTCGTGTTCGTGCTGATCTGGAGCACGGGTTTCATCGTTGCGCGCTACGGCGTGCCCAATTCGCCGCCGCTCAAGTTCCTGGTGGTGCGCTACATCCTGTCGGCCCTGTGCCTGGCGGCCTGGGCCTGGTGGGCACGCGCCGCATGGCCGCAAGGCCGCACGCAGTGGAAGCACCTGGCCATCACCGGCGTGCTGATGCAGGCCGCCTACCTGGGCGGCGTGTGGGTGGCCATCGGCCTGGGCGCGGGCGCCGGCGTGTCGGCCATGCTGGTGGGCCTGCAGCCGGTGCTGACCGCGTGGTGGCTGTCCTCGCGCGGCGGGCAGGTCAGCGGCCGCCAGTGGGCGGGCCTGGTGCTGGGCTTTGCCGGGCTGCTGCTGGTGGTGTCGCACAAGCTGGGGTACGGCGAGATCACCGCAGCCAACCTCACCAGCCTGGTGATCGCGCTGCTGGGCATCACCGCAGGCACGCTGTACCAAAAGCGCTTTGTGGCGCCTTGCGATGTGCGCACCGCCAGTGCGGTGCAGATGCTGGCCGCGCTAGTGGTGACGCTGCCCCTGACGCTGTTCGAGTCGCGTGGCATCAACGTCAACCTGGACTACGCCGCGGCCATGGCCTGGTCGGTGCTGGGGCTGACCATGGGCGGCAGTTCGCTGCTGTACCTGCTGATCCAGCGCGGTGCGGCGGCGTCGGTGTCGAGCCTGATGTACCTGGTGCCGCCGTGCACCGCCACCATGGCCTGGCTGCTGTTTGGCGAGCCGATCACCCTCTGGACGGTGGCCGGCATGATGCTGACCGCCGTGGGCGTGGCGCTGGTGGTGCGCGCCCCGGCCGCCAAGGCGACAGGCTGATCGCCGCCCGCGCAGGGGGCTGCGCTAGCATGCGCGGCCTTTGGTGCCGTGTTTCGTCAACACGCCCGCCGCAACATCCACCACAACATCCACCACAGCGTCCACCCACAAAGGTGTTCCCATGAGCAAGAAGCGCATTGCAGTCATCGCCGGCGACGGCATCGGCCAGGAAGTCATGCCCGAGGGCCTGCGGGTGATGGAGGCCGCGGCCAGCAAGTTCGGCATCGACCTGCACTTTGACCACTACGACTTCGGTTGCTGGGACTACTGCGAAAAGCACGGCAGCTACCTGCCCGACAACTGGAAGGACATCATTGGCGGCCACGACGCCATCTACTTTGGTGCGGTGGGCTGGCCCGCCAAGATCGCCGACCATGTGTCGCTGTGGCAGTCGCTGCTGCTGTTTCGCCGCGAGTTCGACCAATACATCAACCTGCGCCCGGCCCGGCTGATGCCCGGCATCATCGCGCCGGTGGTGCGCCGCGACGGCAGCCCGCGCGCGCCCGGCGAGATCGACATGTACATCGTGCGCGAGAACACCGAGGGCGAGTACTCGAGCATCGGCGGTCGCATGTACCCCGGCACGCCGCGCGAGATCGTGATGCAGGAAACGGTGATGTCGCGCCATGGCGTGGACCGGGTGCTGAAGTTCGCGTTTGAACTGGCGCAGTCGCGCCCCAAGAAGCACCTGACCAGCGCCACCAAGAGCAACGGCATCGCCATCACCATGCCCTACTGGGACGAGCGCGTGGCCGAGATGGCCAAGGCCTACCCGGGTGTCAACGTCGACAAGTTCCACATCGACATCCTGACCGCGCACTTCGTGCAGCGCCCCGACTTCTTTGACGTGGTGGTGGCCTCCAACCTGTTCGGCGACATCCTGAGCGACCTCGGCCCGGCCTGCACCGGCACCATCGGCATCGCGCCCAGCGCCAACCTGAACCCCGACCGCACCATGCCCTCGCTGTTCGAGCCGGTGCACGGTTCGGCGCCCGACATCGCCGGCCAGAACATCGCCAACCCGATCGGGCAAATTTGGTGCGGCGCGATGATGCTCGACTTCCTGGGCCACAAGGCGGCGCACGATGCGGTGCTGGCGGCCATCGAGAAGGTGCTGGCGCCCAACAGTGGTGCACCGCGCACCCGCGACATCGGCGGCACCGCGTCCACCACCGACCTCGGCAAGGCGATTGCAGCGGCACTGTCAAGCTGACTGGACACGGGACGGTGCGCACAGAGCTGCGCATAGAATCCGCGCCCGTGTTGCCGCCCGTGTTGCTTTACCGCCCCGCGCCTTGACACTGCGTCTGCGCGTGGCTGTAATCAAATCGTGTGGCGCAGCCGCCACCCCACGCCTCCCGCGTGCCACATGAATCGCCGTAATGTGCACGCCCTGCGGGAGGCCTGTTTTTTTGGAACGTCGTCGAACAAGACCACGAGGAGTCATCCGTGAACAAAACCGAACTGATCGAACACATCGCCAAGGAAGCCGACCTGTCCAAGGCCGCCGCCACGCGCGCGCTGGACGCCATCACCAAGGGCATCGAGAAGACGCTCAAGAAGGGCGGCACCGTGTCGCTGGTGGGCTTTGGCACTTTTGCCGTGGGCAAGCGGGCCGCCCGCACCGGCCGAAACCCGCGCACCGGCGCCGCGATTAAAATCAAGTCCGCCAAGGTGCCGAAGTTCCGTCCGGGCAAGGGTTTGAAAGACGCCCTGAACTGACAGAGCAACGATGGGTGCTTAGCTCAGCTGGTAGAGCGGCGCCCTTACAAGGCGTAGGTCGGCGGTTCGATCCCGTCAGCACCCACCACCCCATCGACAAGGCGAACCGCGGTTCGCCTGTTTGCTGCCTGAGCCCTGTTGACCGTTGAGGCGATCGGCCTCCCAACGAAAGTCTGCGAATGTTTGATTTCGTCCGCAAGCACACCCGCATCGCACTCGGTGTGCTGGTGCTGCTGGTGATCCCGTCGTTCGTGCTGTTCGGCCTGGAGGGCTACACCCAGATGGCCGACCGTGCCAAGGCGGTGGCTGTGGTCGACGGCCGCGACATCACCCAGCAGGAATGGGACAACGCCCACCGTACTGAGGTGGACCGCATCCGCGCGCAGATGCCCAGCATCGACCTCAAGCTGCTGGATACGCCGCAGGCGCGCTACGCCACGCTGGAGCGGCTGGTGCGCGAGCGCGTGCTGACGGTGGCCGCCGAGAAGGCCCGCCTGAGCGCGTCCGACGCCCAGCTGGCGCGCGAGCTGCAGCAAGACCCGACGATTGCGTCGCTGCGCAAGCCCGACGGTTCGCTGGACATGGAGCGCTACAAGCAGATCCTGGGCTCGCAGGGCATGAGCCCCGAGATGTTCGAGACCGGCCTGCGCACCGACTTGTCGCGCCGCCAGGTGCTGGGTGGCGTGGCCCAGTCGGCCATCACCGGCACGGCGGTGGCCGACGCCGCGCTGGGCGCGCTGCAAGAGCGCCGCGAGGTGCAGGTGGTGCGGTTTGCCGCCGCCGACTTCAAGGGCAAGCTCAGCGTCACCGATACCGATGTCGAGGCTTTCTACAAGGCCAATGCGTCGCTGTTCCAGTCGCCCGAGCAGGCCACCATCGAATACCTGGTGTTCGACCAGGACGCGGTGCGCCGCAACCTCACCGTCAGCGACGCCGACCTGCGCAGCTACTACGAGCAAAACCAGGCGCGCTGGGCCGGGGCCGAAGAGCGCCGCGCCAGCCACATCCTGATCAATGCGCCCAAGTCGGCCAGCGCGGACGAGCGCGGCAAGGCCAAGGCGCGCGCCGAGCAGTTACTGGCGCAGGTGAAGGCCAAGCCCGACAGCTTTGCCGACGTGGCCCGCAAGAATTCGCAAGACCCAGGCTCGGCCGCGCAGGGCGGAGACCTCGACTGGTTCCGCCGCGGTGCGATGGTCAAGCCCTTTGAGGACGCCGCCTTCGCGCTGAAGAAGGGCGACATCAGCAGCCTGGTGGAAACCGAGTTCGGCTACCACATCATCCGCCTGACCGACATCAAGGCGCCCAAGACGCGCAGCTTCGAAGAGATGAAGCCCGAGCTGGAGCAAGAGGTGAAGAAGCAGCAGGCGCAGCGCAAGTACGCCGAGCAGGCCGAGGCCTTCAGCAACGGTGTGTACGAACAGTCTGACAGCCTCAAGCCCACCGCCGACAAGCTCAAGCTCGAGCTGCGCACGGCCCCGGTGCAGCGCAATGCACCGCCCGGTATGCCGGGGCCGCTGGGCAACCCCAAGTTGCTGGCGGCACTGTTCAGTGCCGATTCGGTGCAAAACAAGCGCAACACCGAGGCGGTGGAGGTGGGCGCCAACCAGCTGGTGTCGGGCCGCATCGTGCAGCACCAGCCTGCGCGCACCCGCCCGCTGGACGAGGTAAAGGCCCAGGCGCGCGAAGGCCTGCTGGCGCAGCGCGCCGCCGAGGCCGCACGCAAGGAGGGCAGTGACAAGCTGGCCGCATGGAAGGCCGCGCCGGCGCAGGCCACGCTGCCCGCGGCAGTCATGGTGTCGCGCCAGCAACCGGCCGCGCAGGTGCCCAAGGTGATCGAGGCCGCGCTGCGCGCCGACCCGACCGCGCTGCCCGCGTGGCTGGGCTTGGACCTGGGCAACGAAGGCTATGCGGTGGTGCGCGTCAACAAGGTGCTGCCGCGCGAGGCGGCCGGCGCGGCCGACCCGGTGGCGCAGCAGCTGCGCGCGCAGTACCAGCAGGCGTGGACGGGCGCCGAGGCGCAGGCCTACTACAACCTGCTCAAGGAGCGCTTCAAGGTGCGCATCAAGGTGAGCCAGCCCAAGGACGAAGAAGGCACAAAGCTATAATCTCGGCTCTGCGGTGGCTGTAGCTCAGTTGGTAGAGTCCCAGATTGTGATTCTGGTCGTCGTGGGTTCGAGTCCCATCAGCCACCCCACCGAACCCTGTCCACCCGCGTAAGGCCTTGATTTCACCCGGAATCAAGGCCTTTGTGTTTGTGCATCCGTTCCGTGCCCCGCCTACCCGTGATGTCCACCAGCGATGAAACCAGGGGCCTGTGGCTCGGATTCCTCGGGATGGTGATCTTTTCGTTGACCATGCCGATGACCCGGCTGGCGGTGGGCGGCGCCGACCACCCACAGTTGCCCGCAGCCTTCGTCACGGCCGGTCGCGCCGGGGCGGCAGCGCTGTTGTCGGCCATGTACCTCTTGCTCACGCGGGCCACGCCGCCGCGCCGCGAGCATCTTGCGGCGATGGCGATCTCGGGTCTGGGCACGGTGGTTGGCTTTCCGCTGTTCCTGGCCCTGGCGCTGGAGCGGGTGGATGCCATCCATGCCTCAGTGATCACCGGTGTCTTGCCGCTGGCGACAGCGGTGGTAGCGGCGCTCGTATTGCGGCAGCGGCCGTCCGTGGGCTTCTGGGTCTGTGCGGCGCTGGGCTGCGCGTTGGTGCTGGCGTTTGCAGTGATGCAAGGCAGAGGCGCCATCACGGTGGCCGATGGGCTGCTGTTTGCAGCGATGGCCAGTGCGGCCTGCGGCTATGTCGCCGGCGCCAGGCTGTCGCAGCAGATGCCGGCCGAGCAGGTGATCTGCTGGATCCTGGTGGGCAGTGCGCCGCTGACGCTACCGGCCACGTATTGGCTGTGGCCCGACCATGCGGTGACAGGGTCGGCATGGCTGGGCTTTGGCTACGTCACCGTGTTTTCGATGTGGCTGGGCTTCTTTGCGTGGTACCGCGGTCTGGCGCTGGGCGGCACGGTGCGGGTCAGTCAGGTGCAGCTGCTGCAGCCATTCCTGGGGATGATGTTCGCGGTGCCGATTCTTGGCGAACAGCTTGATCTGGTGACCGTGATGTTTGCCGTTGCCGTTGTTGCGGTGGTCGCGCTGGGCAGGCGGATGCCGACGCAGCGCTAGCAAGGCCTGGGGCCGCAGGGGTGGCGAGGGCTGGGCTGCCGTAACGCATGCCGATGCGGCAAGCCCTGCGATGCGCCAGTAACTCACGGGTGTGCGGGAAGTCCGGAGCGATTCAAAGCAGTGGCTGGCGAAGCAGTGGCTGGCCCGAGGCGCCAAGTAGCCGAAGGGCGCCGCAGACCAACAGGCGGGCAGCGCCGTGGTTTAAGCTAGGTGCGCTGTATTCACCGAGCTGCACCATGCGAATCCTGCTGGTCGAGGACGACGAGATGCTGGCCGATGCGGTCAACCGCGCGCTGACCCAGGCGGCGCATGCGGTGGATGTCGCCACCGACGGCCAGGCGGCCGATGCGTCTTTGGCCACCGGCACGTATGACCTGGTCATTCTGGACATCGGCCTGCCGGGCATTGATGGGCTCGAGGTGCTGCGCCGGTTGCGGCGGCGCAAGTCGAAGGTGCCGGTGCTGGTGCTCAGCGCCCGCGACACGCTGGAAGACCGCGTGGCCGGGCTCGACCTGGGCGCCGACGACTACCTGACCAAACCCTTCCACCTGTTCGAGCTCGAGGCGCGGGTACGCGCGCTGATCCGCCGGGCCAATGCGCAGTTCGACAGCGAGGTGGTGCACGGGCGGCTGCGCATCGACGTGGCGGGCCGCCGCCTGTACTGCGACGACCAGCCGGTGGAGCTGACCTCGCGCGAGTTCGCGGTGGCCGAGATGCTGCTGATGCGGGCGGGCAGGGTGGTCAGCAAGCAGCAGATTGTTGATCACCTGTACGGCTGGGAGGAGCCGCTGTCGAGCAATACGGTTGAGGTGCTGATCCACCGGCTGCGCAAGAAGCTCGAGCACAGCGGCAGCGACATCCGCACCATCCGCGGCATGGGCTACCTGGTTGAGCACGCCAGCCATGCCGGCTGAAGCGCCCCTGCTGCACCGCGCGCTGCTGCGCTGGCTGTTGTGGCCGCTGCTGGCGCTGCTGTTCGTTGATGCGGCTGTCACCTGGAGCGTGGCCAACCGCATGGCGCGCGACGCACACGACCGCGCGCTGCAGGAGATTGCCCGCGACATCGGCCTGCAGGTGCGGGTTGATGCACAGGGCACTGTGACGCTGGACCTGCCCGATGCCGCACGCCGTGTTCTGCTGGACGATCCGCAGGACCGCCTGAGCTTTGAGGTGCTCAACCACACCGGCGCGCGGGTGGCGGGTGAAGCCATTCCGGCCGCTGCCGATGCACTGGCCACCGTGCGGCGTAGCGACCCGGCAGGCAGCAGCACGCTGTATGACGCGCAGGTGGATGGCGAAGCGGTGCGCGTGGTCGAGCGCCGCCTGGCCGGTGTGGGCGATGCCATGGTGCGCGTGGCCGAAACCCGCGCCAAGCGCGATGCGCTGGCGCGCGAGATCCTGCTGTCGGTGCTGCTGCCGCAGGCGCTGCTGATCGCGCTGGTGGCGCTGCTGGTTCGCTTTGGCATCGCGCGCGGCCTGCGGCCGCTGGACGACCTGCGTCGCGTCATGGCAGAGCGATCGCACAAGGACCGCCGCCCGCTGGACGAGGCCTCGGTGCCCGGCGAGCTGCGTCCGCTGGTGCAATCGATGAACCGCTTGCTGCAGCGGCTTGATGAGGTGCTGACGCTGCAGTCGCGCTTCATTGCCGATGCGGCGCATCAGCTCAAGACGCCGGTGGCGGGCCTGAAGGCGCAGACCGAGCTGCTGGTGCGCACGCCCGACCTGCCCGACCAGCGCCGCGTGATCGCGCATCTGTACGTGGGCCTGGAGCGCATGTCGCGGCTGGTGTCGCAACTGCTGTCGCTGGCGCGTAATGAACCCGAGGGCGCGATGTCGAGCTTTCAGGCGCTGGATCTGGACCGGCTGGTGCTGGACACCGCCATGGCCTGGGTGCCTCAGGCGCTCAAGCGCGGCATTGACCTGGGCTTTGAGGGCACGGACCGGCCGGTGATGGTGACCGGCGACCCGGTGCGCCTGCGCGAGCTGTTCGACAACCTGATCGACACTGCGATCCGCTACAGCCAGGAGAACGGCCGCGTCACGGTGCGCGTAAGCGATGGCGAGTTTCCGCGGGTGGCCGTCAGCGACGACGGGCCGGTGATCCCGCTGGCCGAGCGCGAGCGGATCTTCGAGCGCTGTCACCGC
>JBJTCL010000044.1:0-23720 GCA_046091865.1 Burkholderiaceae bacterium
CGGTTGACGCGGGCGAAAAGCGGCGCTGTCTGAGCCGCGCAGCGGCGAGTTTGCGTCGCGGGCCCGCGTCAACCGAGCAGCGAAGGCAGTCGCGCAGCGACCCCCGTACCGAAGCCGGGCTATCCCCGCCCCGGTCGCAGCACCCTCACTTCAACGCCGGACACACCACGGAGGCGCGCGAACCCAAAGTCGACATGAGCCCCCTCACACACGAAGCCCCGCATCATCCGGGCCCATGCCTGCAATGCCAGCCATCTGGCGGCACAATCCGCGCATGACCGACGCCACCGTCCGCCGCCTGTTGATCGACCTTGAGACCCGGTTCGAGCGCCATTGGTGTGATGGCGACGCCTTTCGCAGCGCCTTGTTCAACGCCCTGTCGATGAGCTTTCCGGTGGGCGAGCAGTTTTTTCTGGACTCGGTGCGCGATGGGCACAAGGCGCTGCCGGCCGATGCGCAGGCGCGCTTTCGCGATGAGGTGCAGGTGTTCATCGGCCAGGAGGCCACGCACCGCCGGCTGCACGGACTGTTCAACCGCCACCTGGAGTCGCACGGCTTGGTCAACCACTGGGGGCCGCGTGCGCAAAAGCGCATGAAGCTGCTGGCGGGCACCGATGTGCGGCACGCGCTGGCCATCACCGCCGCCAATGAGCACTTCACCGCCATCGTGGCCGACTGGCTGCTGGCGCATCCGCAGGCAGTGGCCTCGCGCGACGGGCGCCTGAGCACGCTGTGGCTGTGGCACAGCGCCGAAGAGTCCGAGCACAAGTCCACCGCGTTCGACCTGTACCTGGCGCTGGGGGGCAACGCCGACTGGCGCATCAAGTGGTTTCGCCGGATCACCGTGATCTTCCTGATCGACCTCACGCGCCAGACGCTCAACAACCTGTGGCACGACGGCACGTGGTGGCGCCCGTCCACCTGGGCCAGCGCCGCGCGCACGCTGTTCGGCCGCGACGGGCTGGTACGGCACACCCGGGGGCCATGGCGCGAATACCTGCGCACCGACTTTCATCCCATGCAACTGCACACCGACCTGTCGCAGCGCTGGCTGGACGATCATGCACGGCTGTATCAGCCGGTGGGTGGAGCACGCGCTGTGGCAGCCTGATGAAAACACTGACCGAGCAACTCACCCAGTACGCGGCCTATCACCGCGATCCGCGCAACATCGTCACCCACTTCGTCGGCATCCCGATGATCGTGCTGGCCGTGGCGGTGTTGCTGTCGCGCCCTGCCCTGTTGCATGTGGTGGGCCTGCCCGTCACACCGGCGGGCGTCGTGACCGCGCTCACGGTGCTGTACTACCTCAAGCTTGACCTGCGCTTTGGTGCGCTGATGGCGGTGCTGATGGGCCTGAACCTGTGGGCAGCCCATGTGCTGGCGCAAGGCAGCACCGCGCTGTGGCTGGGTGCTGGCATCGGCCTGTTCGTGGTGGGCTGGGCGATCCAGTTCATCGGCCATTTTTACGAGGGCCGCAAACCGGCCTTTGTCGACGACATCACCGGCCTGATCATCGGGCCGCTGTTCGTAGCGGCCGAGGCGGCCTTCCTGCTGGGGGCGCGGCCTGAGGTGCTGCGCGCCATCGAGGCGCAGGTGGGCCCGGTGCGGCGGCGCAACGCGCAGGCGCAGCGCGGTGCGTGAGCTTTCATCACGGGCGCGGCACCCTGCGTCACTGAACCTGCCAAGGCCATCCACCCACGTCCCCCATGGGACTTTTTGGGTCGGCGGCGCGACATGCGCTGGCGCAAAATCTGCGCATGCAAATGAACTTCATTGCCAACCAAAGCGTGCCATGTGCGTCCGACCGGACGCTGCCGGTGATCGACCCGTCCGACGGCCAGGCCTTTGACGAGATTCAGCGCAGCGACGCCGCCGACATCGATGCGGCTGTTGGCGCCGCACGGCAGGCTTGGGCGGGCTGGCAACATGTGACGGCTGCCGAACGCGGCCGGCTGCTGATGAAGCTGTCGGCCAAGGTGGCGCAGCATGCCGACGAACTGGCCGCGCTGGAGCAACGCGACTGCGGCAAGCCGACCAAGCAGGCCCGCGCCGACGCGATGGCGCTGGTGCGCTACTTCGAGTTCTACGCCGGCGCCTGCGACAAGTTCCACGGCGAGACCATTCCCTACCTGGACGGCTACAGCGTGCTCACCTGGCGCGAACCGCACGGCGTGACCGGCCATGTGATCCCGTGGAACTACCCGATGCAGATCTTCGGCCGCTCGGTGGGCGGTGCACTGGCGGCGGGCAACGTGTGCGTGGTCAAGCCGTCTGAAGACGCCTGCCTGAGCCTGATCCGTGTGGCCCAACTGGCGGCCGAGGTGGGCTTTCCGCCCGGGGTGCTGAACATCGTCACCGGCTACGGCCACGAGGTGGGCGACGTCCTGGCCCGCCACCCGGGCATCGACCACATCAGCTTCACCGGCAGCCCGCGCGTGGGCACGATCATTCAGCAGGTGGCCGCCGAGCGGCATTGCCCGGTCACGCTGGAACTGGGCGGCAAAAGCCCGCAGATCGTGTTTGCCGATGCAGATGTGGATGCCGCCCTGCCGATGATCATCAACGCCATCGTGCAGAACTCGGGGCAGACCTGCAGCGCGGGCTCGCGGCTGCTGGTCGAGCAGTCGCTGTACGAGCCGCTGCTGGAGCGGCTGGGCAGCGCCTTCAGGGCACTGCGCGTGGGGCCTGCACCCATGGACCTGGACGTGGGCCCGCTGATCCGCAAAACGCAGCAGGAGCGCGTGGAGAACTTTCTGGCCGAGGTGAAGGCCAGCGGCATCGCCACGGTGGCGCAGGGCCAGATCGTGGCCGAGGCGCCTGGCAGCGGCTTTTACGCGGCACCGACCTTGCTGCGCGATGTGCCGATCACGCACCGTGTGGCGCAGGAAGAGGTGTTCGGCCCGGTGCTGAGCGCGATGAGCTTCAGCGACGAAGACCATGCGGTGGAACTGGCCAACGGCACGAACTTTGGTCTGGTGTCGGGCATCTGGACGCGCGACGGCGGCCGGCAGTTCCGCATGGCCAAGCGCGTGAAGAGCGGCCAGGTGTTCATCAACAACTACGGCGCCGGCGGTGGCGTCGAGCTGCCCTTTGGTGGCGTCAAGGCCTCGGGCTACGGCCGCGAAAAGGGCTTTGAGGCGCTGCTGGGGTTCACCACGCTCAAGACCGTGGCCATCCGCCACGGTTGAACCTTCTCACCCACACAGGAGACCTCGTACATGCGCGTTGCAGGCAAATCCATCATCGTCACCGGCTCGGGCGGCGGCATCGGCGAAGGCATCGCCAAGCGCCTGGCCGCCGAGGGCGCCAGCGTCATCGTCAACGACATCAACGTGGCTGCGGGCGAACGCGTGGCGGCCGAGATCGTCAAGGCCGGTGGCAAGGCCTCGTTTTTTGCGGCTGACGTCACGAAAAGTGACGACGTGAAGCCGCTGGTGGCGGCTGCCGTGCAGCGCCACGGCAAGCTCGACGTGATGGTCAACAACGCCGGCTGGACCCACCGCAACCAGCCCGCCCTGCAGACCACCGAGGCCGACTTTGACAAGGTCTACGCGATCAACGTCAAAAGCATCTACCTGGCCACCATCCACGCGGTGCCGGCCTTCCGCGCCAACAAGGGCGGCGTGTTCATCAACATCGCGTCCACCGCCGGCGTGCGGCCTCGTCCTGGCTTGAGCTGGTACAACGGCTCCAAGGGTGCAGTCATCACCACCAGCAAGTCGCTGGCGGCCGAGCTGGGCCCCGAGAACATCCGCGTGAACTGCATCAACCCGGTGTTCAACCCCGACACCGGCCTGTCGGCCGAGTTTGCGGGTGGCCCGGTGGACGAGGCGCGCCGCGCCAAGTTTTTGGCCACCATTCCGCTGGGGCGCTTTTCCACCGCTCTGGACGTGGCCAATGCCGCGCTGTACCTGTCCAGCGACGAGGCGGCCTTTATCTCGGGCGTGTGCATCGAGGTGGACGGCGCGCGCTGCGTCTAGCGTGCCGCCTGGCCCGAGCGGTGCCACAATGCGCGCGAGGCAGCAGTACCCATGGCCGAGCGCGTCATTCCCCTGGTTGATCAACGCATCGCCGCCCGCGTGGCAGTGGTGCCGCGCGAGCGCATTCGGGCCACGGGCCTGATCGGCGACGCGCTGGGCCGGCCGCTGCGCGACCTGCGCATCAGCGTGACCGACCGCTGCAACTTCCGTTGCAGCTACTGCATGCCCAAGGAAGTCTTTGACAAGGACTACCCCTACCTGCCGCATGCCGACCTGCTGAGCTTTGAGGAGATCACCCGCGTGGCGCGGCAGTTCGTGGCGCACGGCGTGCGCAAGATCCGCCTGACCGGCGGCGAGCCGCTGCTGCGCAAGAACCTCGAGGTACTGATCGGGCAACTGGCCGCGCTGCGCACCGTGGACGGTGAAGCGCTGGACCTGACGCTCACCACCAACGGCTCGCTGCTGCGCAAGAAGGCGCGGCAGCTGCGTGACGCCGGCCTGCACCGCGTGACCGTCAGCCTGGATGGGCTGGACGATGCGGTGTTCCGCCGCATGAACGATGTGGACTTTCCGGTGCCCGAGGTGTTGGACGGCATCGAAGCCGCACGCGAAGCGGGGCTGGGCCCGATCAAGGTCAACATGGTGGTCAAGCGCGGCACCAACGAGCACGAGATCCTGCCGATGGCGCGGCACTTTCGCGGCACGGGCGTCACGCTGCGCTTCATCGAGTACATGGACGTGGGCGCCACCAACGGCTGGCGCATGGACGAGGTGCTGCCCTCGTCCGAGGTGGTGCAGCGCATTCACGCCGACCTGCCGATGGTGCAACTGGAGCCCAGCGCTCCGGGCGAGACGGCCGAGCGCTGGGGTTACGCCGGGCCAGATGGGCAGCACGACCCGTCGCTGGGCGAGATCGGCGTGATCAGCAGCGTGACGCAGGCCTTTTGCGGCGACTGCAACCGCGCGCGCCTGTCCACCGAAGGCAAGCTGTACCTGTGCCTGTTCGCTACGCAGGGGCACGATCTGCGCGCGCTGATCCGTGGTGGTGCGACTGACGACGACTTGGCCTCGGCCATCGGCCACATCTGGCAGGGCCGCGACGACCGCTACTCGGAACTGCGCGGCTCGATGGCGCCCGACATGGGCAGCGGCGCACGCCGGGTCGAGATGAGCTACATCGGGGGCTGAGCGGCCGTGACCGTAGCCCGCGAAGCGATCACCGGGCTGGTGCTGGCAGGCGGGCGGGGTGCGCGCATGGGCGGCGCCGACAAGGGGCTGGTGCTGCTCAACGGCGTGCCGCTGGCCCGGCATGCGCTGCAGCGGCTGCGGCCCCAGGTGGATGCGCTGATGATCAGCGCCAACCGCCACCTGGATACCTACCGCGCGCTGGGCGTGCCGGTGGTCAGCGACGATCCCCCGCAGTTCGATGGCCCGCTGGCGGGCGTCCTGGCAGGGCTTGAGGCGTGCGCCACACCCTGGCTGGCCTGTGTGCCATGCGATGCACCGGCCTTTCCGCTGTACCTGGTGGAGCGTCTGCATCAGGCCGCGCTCAGCCAGCGCTGTGATGCTGCGATGGCGGCCAGCCTGCGCGATGGCGCGAAGTCACACCAAGCATCGCCTGAGCTTTCGCTTGAGCCGTCCTTCTGTTTGCTGCGAGCGTCGCTTGCGCCGACCCTGCGCGCAGCACTCGCATCAGGCGAGCGGCGGTTTCAGGGGTGGCTGAAGTCCGTGGGCGCAACGCAGGTGGTGTTCAGCACGGATGCCGCCGCGCTGTCGCCCTTTGCCAACCTGAACACACCCGAAGAACTGGGGCAGGCCGAGGCGGTGCTGCGCCAGTGACAGGCCCGATCGGGCGCCCCTACTTCGCCGGAATCACATCCTCATGGGCCCGCACCGCGGCATGCGGCGTGGCATCGGGGCCATCACGCACCTCGGTGTGGATGGCGCCTGGCACCTTGCGGCGTGCGAACAGCATGTACATGGTGGGCACCACGAAGATGGTGAGTACCGTTCCCAGCGACATGCCGCCCACGATCACCCAGCCGATCTGGATGCGGCTTTCGGCGCCCGCGCCGGTGGACAGCGCCAGCGGCACCGCACCCAGCACCATGGCGCCGGTGGTCATCAGGATGGGGCGCAGGCGCTGCGCCGACGCCTTGATCAGCGCATCGGCCGTCTCCATGCCCGCCTCGCGCAACTGGTTGGCGAACTCCACGATCAGGATGCCGTGCTTGGTGATCAAGCCCACCAGCGTGATCAGTCCGATCTGTGAATACACGTTGAGCGAGCCCCCCGTCCACTTGAGGGCCAGCAGTGCGCCGATCATCGACAGCGGCACCGACAGCATGATCACCAGCGGGTCGATGAAGCTCTCAAACTGCGCGGCCAGCACCAAAAAGATGAACAGCAGCGCCAGGATGAATACCACGGTGAGCGAGCCCTGCGAGTTGCGGAACTCGCGCGAGGTGCCGTTGAGGTCGGTGCTGTAGCCGGGCTTGAGCACCTTGGCAGCGGTGGCGTCCATGAAGTCCAGCGCCTCGCCCAGCGAGTAGTCGGCCGCCAGGTTGGCGGTGATCGTCACCGAGCGGCGCTGACCGAAGTGGTTCAGTTCCCGCGGCGACACCGACTCGCGCACCTTCACCAGCGACGCCAGCGGAATCATCGCGTCGTTGCGGCCGCGCACGAAGATCTTCTCCACATCGTCCGGCGTATCGCGGCCGGCCGATTGCGTCTGGACGATCACGTCGTACTGGTCGCTGCCGCGCTTGTAGCGCGTCACCAGCCGCCCGCCCAGCATGGTTTCGATGGCGCGCGCCACCGCCTCGACGCTCACGCCGAGGTCGGCCGCCTTGGCGCGGTCCACATCGATCTTGAGCTCGGGCTTGTTCAGCCGCAGATCCACGTCGGGCGTCAGGATGCCCGGGTTCTTGGCCATCTCGTCGAGCATCTGCCGCGTGACCTGGTTGAGGTTCTGGTAGCTGTCGGAGGTAGTGATCACGAAGTTCAGCGGCCGCTCGCGAAAGCCCTGCCCCAGCGACGGCGGCGTGATCGGGAAGGCCTGCACGCCTGGCAGGCCGGCGATGCGCGGCGTCATCTCGCGCGCCATCTCGAGTGTGGTCTTGCTGCGCTCTTCCCAGGGCACCGCGCGGAAGAACACGCTGGCCTGCGCCACCGTGGGGTTGCCCACGTTCACGAAGATGCGGTCGAATTCCTTGTACGGCTGGCCGATGCGCTCGATGGCCTGCGCGTAGCGCTGGGTGAAATCGAGCGTGGAGCCGTCGGGCGCGTTGACCACGGTGAGGATGACGCCACGGTCTTCCAGCGGCGCCAGCTCGCGCTTCATCGTCGGGAACACCAGCACCAGCCCCATCACCACGATGCCCATGCCGATGATGACCAGCCAGCGCATCTGCAGCAGGCCCCGCAGCACAACGGCGCCGGCTCCGCTGCGTTGGCGCGGTGCATCAAAGCGGCGCAGCAGCACGAAACGCAGCACGCGCTCGTAGCCGGCAGTCATCCCGCTCAGCAGGCGCTCCATCCAGCGGTCAAAGAACCAGGGCTTGTTGTTGTGCCGCAGCAGCTTGGAGCACATCATCGGCGTGAGCGTCAGCGCGATGAAGCCCGACACCAGCACCGCGCCGGCCAGCGCCAGCGCAAACTCGATGAACAGCCGCCCGGTGCGCCCGGGCGTGAAGGCCAGCGGCGCGTACACCGCCGCCAGCGTCATCGTCATCGCCACCACCGCAAAGCCGATCTCCTTGGCGCCCTTGATGGCGGCGGCAAAGGGCTCCATGCCCTCCTCGATGTGCCGGTAGATGTTCTCCAGCATTACGATGGCGTCGTCCACCACCAGGCCGATGGCCAGCACCAGCGCCAGCAGCGTGAGGGTGTTGACGGTGAAGCCCGCCAGTCCCATCAGCGCGAAGGCCCCGACCAGACTCACCGGGATGGTGACGATCGGAATGATGGACGCACGCAGCGTGCGCAAGAAGATGAAGATGACTAGTGCCACCAGCACCACCGCCTCAACGATGGTCTTGAACACGTTCTTGATCGAGCGGTCGATGAACACCGAGTTGTCGTTGGCGATGTCGATCTCGATGCCCGGTGGCAAATCGGCCTTGAGTCGGGGGATCATGTCGCGCACACCCTGGCTCAGGATCAGCGGGTTGGCGGTGGCCTGCCGGATCACACCCGCCGAAAGGGCGGGCCGGCCGTTGAGCCGCACCGAACTGCGCTCTTCGGCGGGCCCCTCGGCCACGCGCGCGACGTCGCGCAGCTTGACCGGGAAACCATTGACGCTGCGGATGACGATGTCGCCAAACTGCGCCGGCCGCTGCAGGTCGGTTTGCGAGGTGACCGAAAACTCGCGCTGGATCGATTCAATCCGCCCGGCGGGCACCTCGAGGTTGTTGCGCCGGATCGCGTCTTCCACATCCTGTGTGGTCAGTCGGTAGCCGGCCATGCGGTCGGGGTCCAGCCACACCCGCATCGCGTACTTGCGCTCACCGAAGATGCGCACGTCGGCTGCACCGGTCACCGTCTGCAGGCGCGGCTTGACGATGCGGCTGACCATCTCGTTGATCTGCAGCGGCGAGTGCGTGTCACTGGAGAACGCCAGCCAGATCACCGGAAAGGCATCCGCCTCGACCTTGGCGATCACCGGCTCCTCAATCGACTGCGGCAAGCGGTTGCGCACACGCGAGGTGCGGTCGCGCACCTCGGCGGCTGCCGCGTCGGCGTCCTTCTCGAGCCGAAAGCGCACGGTGATCTGCGCCTGCTCGGCCCGACTGATCGAGGTGATCACGTCCACCGCATCAATGCCGGCGATGGAGTCTTCCAGCGGGTTGGCGATCTGCGACTCGACCACCTCGGCTGAGGCGCCGGGGTAGCGCACGCTGACGGTGACCACCGGCTCGTCGATCTTGGGGTACTCGCGCAGCGGCAGCTTGCTGAAGCTGACCAGTCCGATCAGCAGCACCAGCAGCGAGATGACGGTGGCGAAAACCGGCCGCCGGATCGAGAGCTCGGAGATCTTCATCGGCGCGCTCCTGCATCAGCCACATCCATCGCACAGGGATTGGGCCCCTGCGCCTCGGCACCCGGGCGCGCTGCGGCGCCACGTGGGTTGGCGGCGGCGCCTGCACCGGGTCGGCCACCTTCGCGCGCCGTCACCGGTGCGCCTGCGGCAGGCCCCGCGGCGGGCTTGGCACCCGCAGCACCGGCCGCACCAGGAGCGCCAGGCCCACCAGCGGCACCCGGTCCACCTTGCCCTCCGGCACCGGCGCCCCCCGGCCGCGGCACATCGATGATGCGCAGCGGGCTGCCGTCGCGCTGCAGTCGCTGCTGTCCGGCAATCACCACCGTGTCGCCCAGGCTCAGGCCCTCAACCACCTCGACCTGCCCAGGCCGGCGGATGCCCAGCTTGACCTCCACACGCTGCGACACCTTGCTGTCCTTGTCGGCACCGTCCACCACCTTGATGACGAACTGACGCGCGCCAAACGGCACGATGGCCTCTTCCGGAATCACCATTGCCTGCTCGCGCACGCCAAACACCGAGTTGACGCGGGCGAACATGCCGGGGCGCAGCTCAAGCCGGCGGTTGTCGATGCAGCCGCGCACCGCGATCGAGCGGCCATTGGCATCGATCAGCGGATCGATGGCCTGCACCAGCGCGTTGAACTTGCGGCCGGGCAAGGCGTCAATTTCCACCAGCGCCTGCTGGCCGCGCTTGACCTTGGTCTGAAAGCGCTCGGGCAGCCGGAAGTCCACATACACCGCATCAATGTCTTCGATGTTGACGATGTCGGCACCGTCCTTCAGGTAATCGCCGGGGTTCACACTGCGGATGCCGGTCAGGCCGTCAAAGGGCGCCATGATGCGCAGCCGCGCCGCATTGGCCTGCGCCAGCGCCAGCTTGGCCTGGGCGACTTCGAGGTTGGCGCCGCTTTCGTCCACCGAACGCTGGCTGATGAAGCCCTGCGCCACCAGTTCCTGGTTGCGCTTGTGATTGGCGCGCGCGATCGACAGCTCGGCCTCGGCCTGCTTGATCTGCGCCACCTGCAGCGTGTCGTCCAGTTGCACAAGCAACTGGCCCTTGCGCACACGGCCGCCGTCGCGGAAGTTGAGTTGCGTGACGCGGCCGCTGACCTCGGGCCGCACCACCACACCCTGATGCGACCGCAGGCTGCCCACTGCCTGGGTGTCGTCCACCAGACGCGCCACCTCAACGCGGGCCACCTCAACCGCCGCCGGTCGCGCCGGCCCCGCTGCACCGCCACCACCTGCACCCCCACCGCCTGCACCGCCCGGCCCACCCGGAGCGCCTGCAGCAGCACCGGCAGCGCTGCCACCCCCGGCGGGTGCCCCACCGGCTGGCGGCTGCGCAGACTTGTCTGCATCAGCGCGCACCGATGCCGAAGGTTGTTGCTGGTACCACCACGCGGCGCCAGACGCTGCGCCGATGCCGATCACCGCCACGGCGGTATAGAGGACTCTGGATGTCATGAGTGCGATCGCAGATGGGGCCGGCCTTGCCAACGCACCACCGCCAGCCCCTGAGGCAAAGGGCCAATGTACCAGTGCGGGCTGCCCTTGCGTGTCACCCTTGTCGGCCAGACCCGCACGGCGCTCGGGAACCGTTGCCTGTGGACGACGCGCCGTCGATCCCGTTGTCCCCGTTGTCGCCTTGCAGGCGCACCTTTACCTGCGCTTGACAGCCAGGCTACGTGTTCCTTGGGCGCTGCGCGGCCAGCACGCCGCGGTTGGCCAGTTCGTCGGCGCGCTCGTTGCCCGGGTCACCGTTGTGGCCGCGCACCCAGCGCCAGTCAATGCGGTGCCCGGCGCCATTGACCAGCGCATCGAGTTCCTGCCACAGGTCGACGTTCTTCACCGGCTTCTTGTCGGCGGTGCGCCAACCCTTGGCCTTCCAGCCCGGCAGCCATTCGGTCATGCCCTTGAGCACGTACTGGCTGTCCACATGCAGCACCACATCACACGGCCGCTTGAGGGCTGACAGCGCCTCAATCACCGCACGCAGTTCCATGCGGTTGTTGGTGGTGCCGGGCTCGCCACCAAACAACTCTTTCTCGGTTTCGCCCGAACGCAGCAAGGCCCCCCAGCCGCCTGGCCCCGGATTGCCCTTGCAGGCGCCGTCGGTGTAAATCTCCACGGCGGTCATGCGGCGTCGCCCCCATGCGGATGCCGCCTGTCGCGCGACGCGGGCGCCTTGTGATGGCGTGTGGGATGGCCCACGGCCACTGGCGCGGGGGCGCGGGAGCGAGCGCCCTTGGCGCCCTTCCACTGCGCCGTCACCATGCGCATGCCGCGCACGCGCTTGACCGCCACCAAAAAGTAGGCCGCACCCAGAATCGGCCACCAACGCGAACCCAGGCTGTCCATCCACGCCGTGCGGTCCAGCCAGCGCTGGCTGCGCACCGCAGGACGCCAGCAACCGAACTGCGCGGATTCCACCTCGAAACTCAGCAGCCGCAACCAATCGCGCAAGCGCCAGTAACCGATGTGGCCGGTGTCTTCGGGCAAGAAACCCTGCCCGGCGCCAAAGCGCCGGTACAGCTCGGCGCGACGCTGGCGCAGCCCCCACAGGCTGGCCGGATTGAAGCCGCACACCACCACGCGCCCTTCGGGCACCAGCACGCGCTCCACCTCGCGCAGCGTGGCATGCGGATCGGCGCTCAGGTCCAGCGTGTGAGGCAGCACCACCAGATCGAGGCTGCTCTCCGGAAACGGCAAGGCAGTGAAATCGCAGGCGATGGCGCCTTCGCCGCAGGCCGCTGCCGAAGCCGCGTCGGGCATGGCGAGCCATTGGTGCGGCATGCGGTTGGTCTGCAAGGTGTCCACCGCCGGCAGGCCAAGCTGCAGCGCGTGATAGCCGAACACATCGGACACCGCCAGATCAAAGCTCTCGCGTTCCCAGGCCAGCAAATGCTGACCCGGCGCCGAGAGCAGCCAGTCGTCCAGAGTGACCCGCGAACCTATAATTTCTTTGCTCATGAACCTCGTTGCGCTGCCTGCGTTCCAGGACAACTACCTCTGGCTGCTGCACGACGGTCGGCATGCGGCCGTGGTGGACCCCGGCGACGCCACGGTGGTGATGCAGGCGCTGGCCACACATGGCCTGCAACTGCAATCCATTCTAGTCACCCACCATCACCCCGACCACATCGGCGGCGTGGCGGCGCTGCGCGAGGCCACCGGCTGCACGGTGCACGGGCCGGCCCGCGAACGCATCCCCGAGCCCCTGGTGCCGCACGCCGACGGCGACCGCGTGACGGTGCTGGGCCTGCCGTTTGAGGTGATCGACGTGCCGGGCCACACCGCTGGCCACATCGCGTATTTTTGTGCTGACCTGGATGGAACACCGGTGCTGTTTTGCGGCGACACCCTGTTCTCGGGCGGCTGCGGGCGCCTGTTTGAAGGCACGCCCGCGCAGATGCTGGCGTCGCTGGACCGCCTGAGTGCCCTGCCCGACGCCACCCGCGTGTGCTGCGCCCACGAATACACCTTGTCGAACCTGCGCTTTGCGCTGGCGGTAGAGCCCGACAACGCAGCGCTGCGGCGCCATCACGATGAGTGCATGACCCTGCGCGAGCGCGGCCAGCCCACGCTGCCCAGCGTGATGGCGCTGGAGCGCCAGGTCAACCCGTTCTTGCGCACCCGCGAGCCCACGGTGGTGGCCGCTGCACGCATGCGTGAACCCGCCGCGCTGGACGAGGCCGCCGTGTTCGGCGCCATCCGCGAATGGAAGAACCAGTTTCGATGAGCGCTGACCGCCTGCATCGTCTGCACCGCCTGCACCCCCTTGACACGCCGGCAGCGCGCTGCGCGGCGTCGCTGCCCCGGGCAGCCGTGCGTGCGGCGCAGATGACGGTGGCGCTGCTGTGTGCTGCACTGGTGGGCTGCGCCAGTGTGCCCGGCCCGTTGGGTGGCCAAAGCGCCGACCCTTCCGCCGCCGGTACCACCAGCAGCCCCTCTGCGGGTCGCGGCGCCAGCGACGTGCCCGTGGTGTCTGCAGTGCCGGCCCCCGGCTCTGCGCCGCAAAGCGCGGCATCGGCGCCTGCCCGGCCGCCATCGGCGGGCGTTGCTGGCGCTGCTGGCAACATGGCAGCCCCGCCCGGCGGCGCCACGGCCGCGCTGGCACCGCTGATCACCACCGACAGCATCGCCGCCGCCTCGCGCGCGGTTGCCACGCTGAACGCGCCGGCCGACCTGTGGGAGCGCATCCGCCGCGGCTTTGCCATGCCCAACCTCGACACCGACCTGGTTCGCGCGCAGGAGCAGTGGTACGGCAGCCGCCCCGACTACATCCAGCGCATGACCGAGCGCTCGCGCAAGTACCTGTTCCACATCGTCGAGGAGCTGGATCGGCGCAACATGCCCACCGAACTGGCGCTGCTGCCTTTCATTGAAAGCGCCTTCAATCCGCAGGCGGTGTCCACCGCCAAGGCGGCCGGCATGTGGCAGTTCATCCCCAGCACCGGGCGGCATTTCGACCTGAAGCAAAACCTGTTCCGCGACGACCGGCGCGATGTGTTGGCCTCTACCCGCGCGGCGCTGGACTACCTGCAAAAGCTGCACGGCATGTTCAACGACTGGCATCTGGCGCTGGCGGCCTACAACTGGGGCGAAGGCAGCGTGGGCCGCGCCATTGCACGCAACCAGCGCGCGGGGCTGGGCACCGGCTACACCGACTTGTCCATGCCCAACGAGACGCGGCAGTACGTGCCCAAGCTGCAGGCGGTGAAGAACATCGTGGCCAATCCGGACGCGTTCCGCATCGACCTGCCCGACATCCCCGACCACCCCTACTTTCAGACGGTGGACATCAAGCGCGACATCGACGTGGCACTGGCCGCGCGGCTGGCCGATGTGAAGATCGAGGACTTCAGGGCGCTCAACCCCTCGGCCAACCGCCCTGTGATTTTGGCGGCCGGCACGCCGCAGATTCTGCTGCCGTGGGACAACGCGACCGTGTTCGAGCGCAACCTCGAGGCGCACGAGGCCGGGCAACTGGCCAGCTGGACCGCCTGGACGGCGCCCGCCGCGCTGGCGGTGGCCGCGGCAGCCCAGCGGGTGGGCATGAGTGAATCCGAGTTCCGCGCGATCAACCAGATTCCGCCGCGCATGATGATCCGAGCCGGCTCCACCGTGCTGGTGCGACGCCCGCCGGGCCAGCGACAGGATGTGGCCGAGCATGTGGCCGACAACGCGCAGCTGAGCCTGGCCCCCGAGGGCGGCAAGCGGCTGGCGGGCAAGGCAGCGCAAAAGACGACCCCGAAGTCGACGCAAAAGTCGGCGCAGAAGTCCACCCGCAATGCCAAGGCGGTGGCGCAGGGCTCAGGTTCAGGCAAGTCAGCCACCGCTGCGGCCAAGCCCGCTGCACCGCGTGCCGGCACCTCCACCACCACCGCCAAGGCGCCCGCCAAAGCATCGGGCAACTCTGCGTCCAGCGCGCATGTGGCGGCCGGCAGCCGTTGAGCGCGGCGAGCGCGCGTGGGTGCGGAGGTGAGCCGACCCGTCAGGCCCGGAACCTGTCCTTGGCCCTGCGCGCGAACTGGTTGGTGTAAGTCCGGGCGAGCTCGATCCGCTCGGGGCGGATCGTCGTGTCGAAGGCGCTCAACGCTTTGAGTGCCGTGCGGGCGGCGTCTTCGGCCATCACGCCGTCCAGCGACAGCGCCTCGCGCATCTTGTCGAACGAGGCCAGGTACAAGGCACGATCACCCAGCAGGTAGGCCTCGGGCACCGTCTTGATGATGTCGCTGGGGCCGGCGGTCTGCAGCCATTTGAGGGCATGCACGATGGCGTTGGCCAGCGCCTGGGTGGTGTTGGGATGCTTTTGGACAAACTCGGTGGGCGCGTACAGGCAGCCCGCCGGCATGGGCCCGCCAAACACCTCCAGCGTGCCGCGCAGGGTGCGGGTGTCGCTGACGATCTTCACATCGCCCTTTTGCTCGAGCAGCGTCATCACCGGGTCGGTGTGGCTGATCGCATCGATCTGCCCTGCGCGCACCGCCGCCAGCGCGCCCGATGAGGTGCCCACCCCCACAAAGCTCACCTCGGGCGGGCGCAGCCCGGCGCGCAGCAGCAGCTGGCTGGCCAGGATGTGGGTGGACGAATCGGGTGCGGTGACGCCGATCTTGCGGCCGCGCAGGTCGGGCAGGCCGCGGTACTGGGCCAGCGTGCGGGTGGACACGCCAAAGGCGATCGCCGGGGCACGGGCCTGCACCACGAAGCATTGCAAGGCCTGGCCCTTGGCGCTTTGCTGCAAGGCGCTGTCGTAGGTGCCGCTGACCACGTCCGCGCTGCCACTGGCCAGCGCCTGCTGGGCACGCGCGCCGCCGGCCACGTCGGCGATCTCGACATCCAGGCCCTCGGCCTTGAAGTAGCCCAGCTGCTCGGCGATCGTCAGCGGCAAATACTGCAACGCCGACTTGCCGCCCACGGCAATCGCCACGGACGACTTCTCGAGCCGGGGAACGGCCACGACCGCAGGCGCCACGACGGCGGCGGCAGCCAGTGCCCCTCCGATGGCGAACTGTCGACGGTCGACGCCGATCACGGTATGGCGCGGCAAGCTCAAATCCCCTGTACACCCTTTTGTGTCAATAGCTTACGAGTGTCGCCAGGCGGTCGCATCGGGAACATCCCGTTTCGGGTTTTCACCGAAACGGGGCGGCCGCGGGGCCGGGATTGTCAGAAAACCCGGGGGTGAGCGGCTATCGGAGGCTTTGGCGGCCGGGGGCTGGGCCGGTATCGCGGTTTGGGTGAGGCAGGCGCTCAGCGCCGATCCACCAGCGCGTGGGCGATGGTGCCCAGGTCCACGTATTCGAGTTCGCTGCCCGCCGGCACGCCCCGTGCCAGCCGAGTGACCAGCAGGCCGCGGGCCTTGAGCGCCTCGCCGATCACATGGGCGGTGGCCTCGCCCTCGGCGGTGAAGTTGGTGGCCAGAATCACCTCGCGCACCGCGCCGTCGGTGGCGCGGTCAAACAGGCGCTGCAGCCCGATGTCACGCGGGCCGATGCCGTCCAGCGGGCTCAGCTTGCCCATCAGCACAAAGTACAGCCCCTTGTAGGCGCCAGTGCGCTCCAGCGCCGCCTGATCGGCCGGCGTTTCCACCACGCACAGCTTGCTGCGGTCGCGCGACGCGTCCTGGCAGGTGGCGCACACCGGCTGCTCGGTGAAGGTGTGGCACACCTCGCAATGGCGCACGCTGGTGCAGGCCTGCTGCAGAGCCTGCGCGATCTGCTGCGCCCCCGGGCGGTCGTGCTGCAGCATGTGAAAGGCCATGCGCTGGGCCGAGCGCAGGCCCACGCCCGGCAGGCGGCGCAGTGCCTCGATCAGTGCGTCCAGCGAATGGTGGTCAGCCATGCGGGGGGTTGCCGGCTGCGCCAGCCGTCAGAACGGAAACTTCATGCCCCCGGGCAGGCCGGGCATGCCTGCGGTCAGCTTGCCCATCTTTTCCTGCGAGGTGTCTTCGGCCTTGCGCACCGCGTCGTTGAAGGCGGCGGCCACCAAGTCTTCCAGCATGTCCTTGTCGTCGGCCAGCAGGCTGGGGTCGATGGCAACGCGCTTCACATCGTGCTTGCAGGTCATCGTTACCTTGACGAGGCCGGCGCCGGATTCACCGGTCACCTCGATCAGCGCCAGCTCGTCCTGGGCTTTTTTCAGGTTGTCCTGCATCGCCTGCGCCTGCTTCATCAGGCCGGCCAGTTGACCTTTGTTGAACATCTTCAGTCCTTGGATGGGTTGGAAACGGGGGCGCCGGCGGCGCGCGTGGCCACCGGCTTGATGCTGCCCGGCACGATGGTCGCGCCGTAGTCGCGCATCATCGCCTGAACGAAAGGATCGTCCAGGATGATGTGTTCGGCCGCGCGCTGCCGCTCGGCGTTGGCCGCTGCAATGCGCCGCGCCGGGCTGTCGCTGACAGGGCAGATCTCCACCGTGATCGTCACGTCGTGGCCCGCGGCTTTGAGTGCGGCCTGCAGGCGGTCGCGGTTGTTGCCCTGGTTGAGCGACTCGCGCTCCACCCGCAGCAGCCAGTCGTGCTCGTCGCGGCCCACCAGTTGCGACTGCAGCGCGAGTTCGCGCACCAGCGCCGTCACGGCCTCGCTAGCCACCAATTGGCGCACCGTGGCGGCCCAGAAGTCACCTTCCGGCGTGGGGTGGATGGCGTGCGCATGTGGCTGTGAATGCGGGTATGCATACGGCTGTGAATGAGCATGTCCATTCCCCGGCTCGATGGGTTGATCCCTCGGACCTTCGGTCTGCACCCGTACCGGCACGCCCATCACGGGGGCAGAGGTTGCACCGGGCGTGCGTTCAGGGGCAGCGCTGCGCGGCGGCGCGTCCACCACGGGCAGCACGCGGCTGGGGCGCGGTGTGCTTGACGACGGTGTGGGGCTGGCTTGAGGTGCTGCTGGCGCTTGGGGCGCCGGCTTCACTGAGGCCGCGGGCGCCAGCGCGGATGCCGGTACAGACGCCGGTGCAGGCTCAGGCGCAGCTTGCTTGACCGCCTCAGCCGGCGTCAGACTTTTTTTTTCTGCCGAGACGCCGTGGGCCGATGTTGCAGTGCCGGCTTGCGCGGGCTTGAAGGCCAGCAGCCGCAGCAGCACCATCACCAGCCCGGCGTACTCATCGGGCGCCAGACCAATCTCTGCGCGGCCATGCAGGCAGATGCTGTAAAGCAGTTGCGTCTCGTCGGGCGGCATCAAGGCGGCCAGGCGCGTCACCTCGGCGGCGTCGGGGTCAATGGCATTGGCCGTGGCTGAGTTGGCTTGCGCGCTGGCGGGTACGGCCTGGCACACCGCCATGCGCTGCAGCACTGCGCTTATGTCTTCCAGCGTGGCGGCGGCGTTCAGCCCCTGCTCGCGCAGCGCATCACAGGCCTGCACCACCGCTGCGCCATCGCTGCGCGCCAGCGCGTCGATCAGCGCAAACACGATGCTGCGGTCGGCTGACCCCAACATGCGGCGCACGGCGGCCTCTTGCAGCTGGCCGCCGCCAAAGGCAATGGCCTGATCGGTCAGCGACAGTGCATCGCGCAGCGAGCCCCGTGCGGCCCGTGCGATCAGTTGCAGCGAGCCGGCATCGGCTGGCACCGACTCGCTGGCCAGCACGTTCGTCAGGTGTGCATGCACCGTCTCGGGCGCCATGGGCCGCAGGTTGAACTGCAGGCAGCGCGACAGTACCGTCACCGGCACCTTCTGCGGGTCGGTGGTGGCCAGCACGAACTTGAGGTAGTCGGGCGGCTCTTCCAGCGTCTTGAGCATGGCGTTGAACGCATGCCCTGAGAGCATGTGCACCTCGTCGATCATGAAGACCTTGAAGCGGCCCTGCACCGGCTTGTAGACCGCCTGCTCCAGCAGTTCCTGAATCTCGCCGACGCCGCGGTTGGACGCCGCATCGAGCTCGGTGTAATCCACAAAACGGCCTGCGTCGATTTGCGTGCAGGCGTCGCACACGCGGCAGGGCTCGGCCGTGATGCCACCCTGCCCGTCCGGCCCCTGACAGTTGAGCGACTTGGCCAGGATGCGCGACACCGTGGTTTTGCCGACGCCGCGCGTGCCGGTGAACAGGTAAGCGTGGTGCAGCCGCTGTTGCTGCAAGGCATTGCCCAGGGCTTGCACCACATGCTCCTGCCCCACCATCTCGGTGAAGGTGCGGGGCCGGTACTTGCGCGCAAGCACGAGGTAGGACATACGCCGATTCTAGGGCTTGACCTGACGCATCCCGGGCTGCACGGGGTGCGGGTGCCAGGTGATCTGCAGCGGTGGCTTCGAGGTATGTCGCCTACAATTCGCAGTGACGGGCCTCCCCGCATGGTGAAGCGGCCAACCGGGTCAGGTGGGGAACCAAGCAGCCCTAACTGTGGAGCCAGTGCCGGGGGTAAGGCTCGTCACTTTCCTTGCTGTTTTTGGCAGCGAATACAGCGGCAGCGGCCTCGTTCGTCGATTGCTCGAGTATGAACCCGGCTCATCGCGCGGCGGGCTCAGCCAAGCTCGATCAGTGCCCCCGTGGCGCTGAGGAAAGCACAGCGCACCACGGGCTCGCCACCGGGGTCAGCCCTACCCGAATCTGCGCTCCCTGCCGCAGACAGTGCAAGCGACGCCTTGACGGCATCGCGATAGGTGCGCAGTTGCGCGCACAGGGCGGCGTCTTGCTGGGGTTGTGCCGACGATTTGTGGTCCAGCACCCACCAGTGGCCGTTGTCGCGCCGCCGCACCAGCCGGTCGATGCGCAGCAGCGCGCCGGCGTGCAGCAGTTCCACCTCGCTCTCGGCCTCGTCCACCACCGATGCGTCCCAGGCCCAGGCCCCCTGCCCTTGCAGGATGCGCTGCGCCGCGTCGCGGGCTTGCGCCACCTCATCGGCCGACAGATCGAAATCACGCGCAAGGCGACGGAACTGCTCTGCCGTCCACGACAACACACCTGCAGTGCCGGTTGGGCGCCATTCCAGCAGGCGGTGCATGGCCTGGCCGATGCGTGACAGCCGGTCAGAGGCTGCGTCGGTGGCAGCGTCTGCGTCAGTGGCACCAGCAGTGGCTGCGGTGGCTTGCACTGACGCACACAAACCAGGCTGGAATTCGGGAAGTACCCATAACCCGGCCACCGCGGGGGCGGCCGTTAGGGCAGACACCATGGCTTTAGCCTTTGATGCAGCGGGGCCTGAGGGCGAAGTGGGCTCCACCACCATCACATCGGCTTGCACATGCGGCAACACGCGCACCCACGCGCTGCGGTCGGGTGGCCGATGCGGCTGGCTCGATGAAAACACCAGCGTGCGCTCGGCCCGTGTCATGGCCACGTACAGCACATTGAGCTCTTCGCGCGCCTGCGCAGCTTGCTCGGCCTGCACCAGTTCCACCAGGCTGGGCGGAGGCTTCTTCCAGCTCGCGCAAAACGCAAAGCGCCTGGGGTGCGCGTCATCGCCCGGCCACTGGATGCAGGCTCCCCAGGCATCGCCGCGCGGCGGCGGGGCATCGGCGTCGAGCACGATCACCACCTTGGCCTCCAACCCCTTGGCGCCGTGCACCGTCAGCAGCGACACCGCACCCCGCTGCACCGCGCCCGCCGGCTCGGCGGCGGGGGCGCGCAAGGCCTGCGCACGCAACTGGCGCACCCAGGCGTAGGGGGTGAGATAGCGCCCGCCGTCCAGCGCCAGGGTGGCCGCCAGCACGCCGCGCAGGCGCGCCAGCACCGCGTCGCACTGCGACGCCGGCACCTCGGCGGCATAGCGCGCCAACACATCGCCATCGCGAAAAATGAACGACAGCGCATCGTGCGGCGGCAGCCGGTTGGCCCAGGCCTGCCAACGGCGCAGCACCTCGCCGATGGAGCGACCATCCGCCGCCACGCAACGCGCCGCATCCAGCAGGTCAAACCATGCGGCGTCTCCGCTGGCGCCTGGGCTGGCATCGGACGCTGCCGAGCGTGAGGCCTCCCAGGACGCTTGCTGGGCCGCGTCCTGTGCAGCTTCCTGTGCCTCGGCCAGCCGCACCAAAACATCGTCGCTCACCCCAAACAGCGGGGAGCGAAGCACCTGTGCCAGCGACAAGTTGTGCGTGGGCGACACCAGCACATCCAGCAGGGC
Organism: Burkholderiaceae bacterium; assembly: GCA_046091865.1. Classification (GTDB taxonomy): domain Bacteria; phylum Pseudomonadota; class Gammaproteobacteria; order Burkholderiales; family Burkholderiaceae_C; genus JBDLRH01. Next base: position 20,596 of record JBJTCL010000044.1, read on the forward strand.
CACGATGTCCTGCACCTCAAGCGCATCGGCCAGTTGGCTGCGCTCGGTGCGCTCGCAGGGCAGGTGCAGCTCGCGCAGGGCCTGCTGCATGCTGTCGAGCCGCTCACGCTGACGCGCCAGCACCATGAAGTCACCCGGCTGATCGCCCTGCGCAATGCGCGCTGCGATCCAGCGTGCCACCTGCCGGCACTTGCGCAGGCGCAGGCTGTCTTCGTCCAGCTCGCGTGGTGTGGTCAATGAGTCGCGCCACGAAGAGGCGCTGCCTTGGGGTTGGGGCACATCATCCCCCTGCCCCTCGGTCCATGCCTCATCGCGTAGCATCTGCGGCAAGGCCAGCGCCTCGCCCACCTCAACGGATTCGGTGGTGTGCACGCGAAAGCCCGGATAGGCATCACCGCGCGCTGCTTCACCCATGACGGCATTGACGGTGGCCAGCACCGCCTGCGCATTGCGGCGCGTGTGGTCGCAGCTCAGCACCACACCGCCCAGACCCTCGCGGATGAAGGCTTTGGCGGCCTCGAACACCTGAGGTTCGGCGCGGCGAAAGCGGTAGATGCTTTGCTTGGGGTCGCCCACGATGAACACCGGCAGGCTGTGGCCTGCGCCCGCATAACCCTCCAGCCACGACCGCAGCGCCTGCCACTGCACCGGATTGGTGTCCTGGAACTCGTCGATCAGCAACTGGCTCACGCGCGCGTCCAGCCGCTCGTGCACCCAGCCGCTGATCACCGGATCGCGCAGCAGTTCGTGCGCAGCGCGCTCAAGGTCGGTCATGTCCAGCCAGCCGCGTTCACGCTTGAGGGCGGCGTACTTGCGCATCAGCAGCCGCAGCAGACGCGCCATCTGCTGGTGGTGCAGCCAACCCTCGTGCTGATGCACGGCCCGACACAGCGTTTGCAACTCGGCTTCGGCCTCTTGTGCGGCCACGTAAGGCGGCAGATGCTGGCGCAGGCGGTCTTCGTCCTTGACGAACAGCGCCGCGCGCAATTGCTCAAACCGCTGCTGCACATCGGGCTGTGCAAAGGCCTGCTCGATGGCCGAAGCGGCCGTGCGCGGCGTCTTGTTCTTCTCGGCGCCCAGGCTGCGCGCCCAGCCCAGCCAACGTTCGCGCACTGCTGGCTGGTCGAGCCATTCGCAGGGGTGGTGCAAGCCCTTCAGCCACGGATAGCGCTCATCAAAGGCGTCCACCGACGCATCGACGACCCCCGCCGCATCGGCGATGGCGAACTCCATGCGGCGCGCCAGTGCACTCTGCAGCGCCTGCTGCGTCACGTGGCGGCCCTGACTGCGCACCAAAGCCTGGAAATCGGCATGCGCCTGCTCGTCGTCCAGCACCGCCTGCAGAAAGCGCGGCCAGCAGGCAGCCACCGCGTCGGCGTCGTCTTCCAGCAGTTCGTACTGCGCTGGCAAGCCCAGCCGGTCGAGCACGGCCAGCGGCGCCTCACGCACCAGCGCGGCAAACCAGCTGTGGAAGGTTCGGATCTCCACCGGGCGGCCAGCGTCCAGCACCCGCTGCGCCAGCGTTTGCAAGGCCTGGGCCTGGGCTTGCGCCTGCTCAACAGTGCAGCCGCGCGCCGTGAGCTCGCCCACCAACTTTGCTGCATCTTGCCGCGCAAACGTCTGCAGCCATTCGTCGAGCCGGGCGCGCATTTCGCCGGCGGCCTTACGCGTAAAGGTGATGGCCAGGATCTCGTGCGGCAGTGTGCCGTCCAGCAGCGCCCGCACCATGCGCGACACCAGCATCCAGGTCTTTCCGGCACCGGCACAGGCCTCCACCGCAATGCTGCGCCGCGGGTCGCAGGCCATCGCGTAGAACGCATCGCGCGTCACGGGCTCGCCGTTGCAGGCGTAGGCGGGGCCGCTCATGCCACGTGGTCCTTGCGGCACAGGCCGCGCGCGGCGCAATGCTCGCATGCGGCGCCCGAGCCCATGGCCTTCAGCCCAGCACCCGAGGCGATGGCCGCCAGATCGTGCACCACGCCATCGATCAGCGCATCGCGCGCCGCCAGCAGGTCGGGCTGCGCCACCCAGCGCGGTGCTTCGCGTTCGTCGAGTTGCAGGTAGCCGCCCTGCAAAGCGGCGCCCTCGGGTGCATCCACCAGCGCCGCATAAAAAGCCATTTGTGTGTCTTCAAGCGGGTCGCGCACGCGCTGGCGGGTTCGCTCAATGGCTTCGGTCTTGTAGTCCACCAGACGCATGGCGGGCGACCCAGCGAGCGAATCCGCTGAGTCGCTTACGGGTAGGTGGTCGATGCGATCGAGCCGCCCTTGCAACATCACCTGCGTCTGGCCGCCAGGCCCGGGAACCGCCAAGGCGCGCTCGCGATCGACCTCACCGGCCACAAAGCGCACGCCCGATTGCTGCTGCTGTTGCCACCACGCCAGGTAGCGTGTGCGCAGATCGGGCCACGCGGCCATGAACGGCAAAAACTCCGCCTCAGACAAGCCAAGCTCGCGGCGCGCCTGCGTGGCGGCATCGTCGAGCCACTGCGCTTGCTGCTCGGGGGTGGCGTTGCCCGTGTCGGCTGCCAGTCGCTGGTGAAAGTCGTGCAACACGCGATGCAACCACGAACCAAAGTCGCGCTTGCCCACCGCGGTGTCGATTTCATCGTCCTCGCGCAGCCGCAGCATGCGCAGCGCGAAAAAGCGATACGGGCAGGTGCGCAGATCGGCATAGGCGCTGGCCGACAGCCGCTGCGGCAAACGTTGCGGCGCCATCGCCACGGCGGCTGGGCGAGCCTGGGTGGGCACCTCGCGACGGGGCCGCGGGTCGTCGGCCAGCGCCATACCTTGCAGCAGCAGGCGCTCGACCAAGCCGCTCGGCGACACCGGATTGCCCAGCGCGTCCTTGCGTCGCCACAGCACGTCCACGGCAGGTGTGTTCAGCGCGTCGTCCCACGCCAGACGCTGACTTACCTGCAAAGCGTCGGCGGTGGGCAGGCCCAGCGCCTCTCGCTGGGCACGCGTCCACACGCCGCCGACGGAAGGCACTTGCGGCAAATTGGCTTCGTCGCACCCCGGCAGCACGGCGGCGGCAAAGTCGCGGCCGGCACACTGAGCCAATGGCAACAGCACCACGCCGGGCTGCTCGGGGGCGGGTGGGCGAAAACTGGCGTGTTCCAGCAC
>JBJTCL010000045.1:0-6499 GCA_046091865.1 Burkholderiaceae bacterium
GCAGCTGCTGGAAGCCGACCGCAAATACAAGGTGGCCGGCTGGGCGCCGGTGGCCGAAGAGGCGCGCACGCAAAAGCTGCCGCAGGTGTGGGAGCTGGTCGAGCAGTGGCTCAAGGCGCGCGGCGGCAAGGTGGCGCCACGCCGGCTGAACCAGCCGCGGCTGATCGGCATGGCGGGCAACCCGGGCGTGGCCTGATCGACCTTGCCGCGGATCTGAGGGGCCTTCGGGCCCCTTTTTTGCGGGCGGGCCCCACACAGGCCTTTGAGAATGGGCGCGGCGGTGGCACAATCCCGACCGCACTCAAGGCCCTTCCAGCCACAGTCGCATCCGCCAACCGGTTCAGCCGTGTCGCGGAAGGTAGTTCAACCAGCTAATGTTCCCTTCAGGGGAACGGAGGTCAGCGCCACATGAGCGATCAATCGCCCGCGACGGGTTCTTCCGTCTACGTCTCCTACCAGGGCAACTCCTATCTTTTTGGCGGCAACGCCCCGTACGTCGAAGAGATGTACGAGAACTACCTGGCCAATCCGGGCAGCGTGCCCGAGACCTGGCGCGAGTACTTCGACGCCCTGCAGCATGTGCCTGCGGTGGACGGCACCGAAACCCGCGACGTTCCGCACCTGCCGGTCATCAACGCCTTTGCCGAGCGCGCCAAGCAGAGCTCGTCGCGCATCGTGGTGGCGCAGGGCGCCGATTCCGAACTGGGCCGCAAGCGCACTGCCGTCCAGCAGCTGATCGCCGCGTATCGCAACGTGGGCCAGCGCTGGGCCGACCTCGATCCGCTCAAGCGCACCGAGCGCCCGCCCATCCCCGAGCTGGAGCCGTCGTTCTACGGCTTCACCGATGCCGACCAGGAGACGGTGTTCAACACCAGCAACACCTTCTTCGGCAAGAACACCATGACGCTGCGCGAGCTGATCAACGCGCTGCGCGAAACCTATTGCGGCACGCTGGGCCCCGAGTTCATGCACACCACCGACCAGACGCAAAAGCGCTGGTGGCAGCAAAAGCTCGAGTCGATCCGCTCCAAGCCATCGTTCAACGCCGACAAGAAAAAGCACATCCTCGAACGCATCACCGCGGCCGAGGGCCTTGAGCGCTTCCTGCACACCAAGTACGTGGGCCAGAAGCGCTTCTCGCTCGAGGGTGGCGAGAGCTTTATCGCCGCCATGGACGAGCTGATCCAGCAGGCCGGCGCCAAGGGCGTGCAGGAGATCGTGATCGGTATGGCCCACCGCGGCCGCCTGAACGTGCTGGTCAACACCCTGGGCAAGATGCCCAAGGACCTGTTCGCCGAGTTCGAGCACACCGCGCCCGAAGACCTGCCCGCCGGTGATGTGAAGTACCACCAGGGCTTCAGCTCGGATGTGTCCACGCCTGGCGGCCCGGTGCACCTGAGCCTGGCCTTCAACCCCTCGCACCTGGAAATCGTGAACCCGGTGGTCGAGGGCTCGGTGCGCGCGCGCATGGACCGCCGCGGCGACCCCAAGGGCAGCCAGGTGCTGCCGGTGCTGGTGCACGGCGATGCTGCCTTCGGTGGCCAGGGCGTCAACCAGGAAACGCTGGCGCTGTCGCAGACCCGCGGCTACACCACCGGCGGCACGGTGCACCTGATCATCAACAACCAGATCGGCTTCACCACGTCCGACCCGCGCGACATGCGCTCCACCGTGTATTGCACCGACATTGTCAAGATGGTCGAGGCGCCGGTGCTGCATGTGAACGGTGACGACCCCGAGGCGGTGGTGCTGGCCACGCAGCTGGCGCTGGAGTTCCGCATGGAGTTCTGCCAGGACGTGGTGATCGACATCGTCTGCTTCCGCAAGCTGGGCCACAACGAGCAGGACACGCCCAGCCTGACGCAGCCGATGATGTATAAGAAGATTTCGCAGCACCCGGGCACGCGCCGGCTGTACGCCGACCGCCTGGCCGCACAGGGCATGGGCGCCACGCTGGGCGACGACATGGCCAAGGCCTACCGCGCCGCGCTCGACGAGGGCCGCCACACGGTGGACCCGGTGCTGAGCAACTTCAAGAGCAAGTACGCGGTCGACTGGGCACCGTACCTGGGCAAGAAGTGGACGGATGCAGCCGACACCGCCATTCCGCTGACTGAGTGGAAGCGCCTGGCCGAGAAGATCACCACGCTGCCGGCCAACATCACGCCGCATGCGCTGGTCAAGAAAGTGCTGGACGACCGCGCAGCCATGGGTCGCGGCGAGATCAACGTCGACTGGGGTATGGGCGAGCACATGGCGTTTGCCTCGCTGGTGGCCAGCGGCTACCCGGTGCGCCTGTCGGGCGAGGACTGCGGCCGCGGCACCTTCACCCACCGCCACTCGGTCATCCACGACCAGAACCGCGAGCGTTGGGACACCGGCACCTTTGTGCCGCTGGAGAACGTGGCCGACAACCAGGCACCGTTCGTGGTGATCGACTCGATCCTGTCCGAAGAGGCAGTGCTGGCGTTTGAGTACGGCTACGCCTCCAACGACCCCAACACGCTGGTGATCTGGGAAGCGCAGTTCGGTGACTTCGCCAACGGCGCGCAGGTGGTGATCGACCAGTTCATCGCCTCGGGCGAGGTGAAGTGGGGCCGGGTGAACGGCATCACGCTGATGCTGCCGCACGGCTACGAGGGGCAGGGTCCCGAGCACAGCTCGGCACGCCTGGAGCGCTTCATGCAGCTGGCCGCCGAGACCAACATGCAGGTGGTGCAGCCCACCACGGCCAGCCAGATCTTCCATGTGCTGCGCCGCCAGATGATCCGCCCGCTGCGCAAGCCGCTGATCATCTTCACGCCCAAGAGCCTGCTGCGCAACAAGGACGCCACCTCGCCGGTGACCGAGTTCACCAAGGGCAGCTTCCAGACGGTACTGTCCGAGCAAAACGACGACATCGTGAAGAAGGCCGACAAGGTCAAGCGCGTGATCTGCTGCTCGGGCAAGGTGTACTACGACCTGGTCAAGAAGCGCGACGAAAAGGGCGCGGACGATGTGGCCATCGTGCGTGTGGAGCAGCTCTATCCGTTCCCGCACAAGGCGTTCAGCGCGGAGATCAAGCGCTACCCCAACGCGGCGGACATCGTGTGGTGCCAGGACGAGCCGCAAAACCAGGGCGCGTGGTTCTTCATCCAGCACCAGATCCACGAGAACATGCTCGAGGGCCAGAAGCTCGGCTACGCCGGGCGCGCGGCCTCGGCCTCGCCGGCGGTGGGCTACGCCCACCTGCACCAGGACCAGCAGAAGGCGCTCGTCGATGCCGCCTTCGGCAAGCTCAAGGGCTTTGTACTGACCAAGTGATGGCAGCGGACGGCGCGCGCAGGCTGCGCGCTGCCGTGCCCGCGCGTCGTTCAATCAAGCAGAACACCGAAAGAATTTCATGGCTACCGTAGAAGTGAAGGTTCCCCAGCTGTCCGAGTCCGTGGCCGAAGCCACGCTGCTGCAGTGGAAGAAGAAGCCCGGCGAGGCTGTCGCCGCCGACGAGATCCTGATCGAGATCGAAACCGACAAGGTGGTGCTGGAAGTGCCTGCACCGGCCGCTGGCGTGCTGGCCGAGATCGTGGTGGGCGACGGCGGTACGGTCGTGTCCGACCAGTTGCTGGCCAAGATCGACACCGATGGCAAGGCCAGCGCGGCAGCGCCCGCTGCTTCTGTTGCGGCTCCTGTGGCTGCCGCACCGGTGGCCGCGGCTGTGCCCGCTGCAGCCGGTGGTGCCATGGCTGGCGTGGCCATGCCCGCTGCCGCCAAGCTGATGGCCGACAACCAGCTGGCCGCGGGTTCCGTGGCCGGCACCGGCAAGGACGGCCGCGTCACCAAGGGCGATGTGCTGTCGGCCGTGGCGGCAGGCGCTGCCAAGCCGGCTGCGGCGCCGATGGCTGCGTTGGCGGCCATTCCCACCGGCGCGCCCAAGAGCGCACTGCCGCAGGTGGCCGCGCCCGTGGCCCCTGATCTGGGTGACCGCCCCGAGCAGCGCGTGCCCATGAGCCGCCTGCGCGCGCGCGTGGCCGAGCGTCTGCTGCAGTCGCAGGCCACCAACGCCATCCTCACCACCTTCAACGAGGTCAACATGGCCCCGGTGATGGAGATGCGCAAGCGCTTCCAGGAGAAGTTCGAGAAGGAGCACGGCGTGAAGATCGGCTTCATGAGCTTCTTCGTGAAGGCGGCGGTGCACGCGCTCAAGAAGTACCCGGTGCTCAATGCATCGGTGGACGGCAACGACGTCGTCTACCACGGCTACTTCGACATCGGCATCGCGGTGGGTTCGCCGCGCGGCCTGGTGGTGCCCATCCTGCGCAACGCCGACCAGATGAGCTTTGCCGACATCGAGAAGAAGATCGCCGAGTTCGGCGTGAAGGCGCGCGACGGCAAGCTGGGCATCGAAGAGATGACCGGCGGCACCTTCTCGATCTCCAACGGCGGCGTGTTCGGCTCGATGCTGTCCACCCCCATCATCAACCCGCCGCAAAGCGCCATCCTGGGCGTGCACGCCACCAAGGACCGCGCGGTGGTGGAGAACGGGCAGGTGGTGGTGCGGCCGATCAACTACCTGGCCATGTCCTACGACCACCGCATCATCGACGGCCGCGAGGCGGTGCTGGGGCTGGTGGCCATGAAGGAGGCGCTGGAGGACCCCGCGCGCCTGCTGTTCGACATTTGATTTCGGGCTACTGCGCGGCTCCATGGCAGCGTTGCGGGTCCCGTCCTCCGCATCCTCACGTAGCGTTGCTACGTTCCGGTGCGTCGGCACCCGCGCCTTGCCCTGAAGCCGCTCGCTACGCCCAGACACCGTCTTTAGGGCACCAACAGGTACATCCAGATGAGCAAACAATTCGACGTCATCGTCATCGGCGGCGGGCCTGGCGGCTACATCGCGGCCATTCGCGCGGCGCAACTGGGCTTCAGCGTGGCCTGCATCGACGAGTGGAAGAACGCGCAGGGCGGGCCGGCACCGGGTGGCACCTGCACCAACGTGGGCTGCATTCCGTCCAAGGCGCTGCTGCAGTCGTCCGAGCATTTCGAGCATGCGCGCCATCACTTTGCCGACCATGGCATTTCCACCGGCGAGGTGAAGATCGACGTGGCCAGGATGATTGGCCGCAAGGACACGGTGGTCAAGCAGAACAACGACGGCATCCTGTACCTGTTCAAGAAGAACAAGGTCAGCTTCTTCCACGGCCGCGGTTCCTTCGTGAAGCAGGCCGAGGGCGGCTGGGAAATCGCCGTCAAGGGCGCTGCGGATGAAACGCTGCTGGGCAAGCAGGTGATCGTGGCCACCGGGTCGAACGCGCGTGCACTGCCGGGCGTGCCCTTTGACGAAGAGCAGGTGCTGTCCAACGACGGCGCACTGCGCCTGGGCACGGTGCCGAAGAAGCTGGGCCTGATCGGCTCGGGCGTGATCGGCCTAGAGATGGGTTCGGTGTGGCGTCGCCTGGGCGCCGAGGTCACCATCCTCGAAGGCCTGCCGACCTTACTGGGCGCGGTGGACGAGACCATCGCCAAGGAGGCACACAAGGCCTTCACCAAGCAGGGCCTGAAGATCGAGCTGGGCGCCAAGGTGGGCGACATCAAGGTGGGCAAGAAGGGTAAGGAATCGACGGTCCATATCGCCTGGACCAACGCCAAGGGCGAGGCGCAGACGCTGGATGTGGACAAGCTCATCGTCTCGATCGGCCGCGTGCCCAACACGAATGGCCTGAACGCCGAAGCGGTGGGCCTGAAGCTCGACGAGCGCGGCGCCATCGTGGTGGACGACGCCTGCCGCACCAACCTGCCCGGCGTATGGGCGGTGGGCGATGTGGTGCGCGGCCCGATGCTCGCGCACAAGGCCGAGGAGGAGGGCGTGGCGGTGGCCGAACGCATTGCGGGCCAGCACGGTCATGTGAACTTCAACACCATCCCGTGGGTGATCTACACCAGCCCCGAGATTGCCTGGGTGGGCCAGACCGAGCAGCAGCTCAAGGCCGCAGGCCGCGCCTACAAGGCGGGCAGCTTTCCGTTCCTGGCCAATGGCCGCGCACGCGCACTGGGCGACACCACCGGCATGGTCAAGTTCCTGGCGGATGCCAAGACGGACGAGATCCTGGGCGTACACATCGTCGGGCCCATGGCCAGCGAGCTGATCGCCGAAGCGGTGGTGGCGATGGAGTTCCGCGCCAGCGCCGAGGACATCGCGCGCATCTGCCACGCGCACCCGTCGCTGTCGGAGGCCACCAAGGAGGCGGCGCTGGCGGTGGACAAGCGCACGCTGAACTTCTGAGCCGCGCAGACGCGTGACATCGGTGCAGCCCTCGGTCAGCGCGGCCTACCCGGCCGAGCTGACGACCCGCGGCTACCAGAGCGACCCCGCGCAACTGCGCGCGGTGGACGCGCTGGAGCGCTGCGCGCGCGAGTGGGCCGCCTACAAGGACAAGCGCTCCAACCGGCTGAAGAAGCTGATCAACCATCCCGACATCCCGCGTGGGGTGTATATGTATGGCGGCGTGGGCCGCGGCAAGAG
>JBJTCL010000046.1:0-10284 GCA_046091865.1 Burkholderiaceae bacterium
CCCCCCCGGGGGGGCGGGCACCCCCCCCCACCACCGCAACCCCACACCCCCACGCCCGGCCGGCCTGGCGATTCATCCGACAATCCCGCGCATGACATCGCAGACAAACCGCGCCGTGCACAGCCTCGACGGCATCCGCGTGCTGGACCTGTCGCGGGTGCTGGCCGGCCCCTGGTGCACCCAGACCCTGGCCGACCTGGGCGCCGACGTGATCAAGATCGAGCGCCCCGGCAACGGCGACGACACCCGCACCTGGGGCCCGCCCTTCCTGAAAGACGGCAACGGCCACGACACCGCCGAGGCCGCCTACTACCTGGGCACCAACCGCAACAAGCGCTCGGTCACCTGCGACATCGCCACACCCGCCGGGCAGGCGCTGATCCGCTCGCTGGCGCAGCACTGCCATGTGTTCGTCGAGAACTTCAAGGTGGGCGACATGGCGCGCTATGGGCTGGACTACGCCTCCATCCGCGCCATCAATCCGCGCATCGTCTACTGCAGCATCACCGGCTTTGGCCAGACCGGCCCGTATGCCGAGCGCGCCGGCTACGACTACGCGGTACAGGGCATGGGTGGTCTGATGAGCATCACCGGCGAGCGCGACGACCTGGGCGGTGGCCCGCAGAAGGTGGGCGTGGCAGTGGCCGACCTGTTCACCGGGCTGTACTCGACCGTCGGCATCCTGGCGGCACTGCGTCACGCCGAGCACAGCGGCGAAGGCCAGCACCTGGACATGGCGCTGCTCGATGCGCAGGTGGCGATGCTGGCCAACCTGGGTGCCAACTACCTCGTCAGCGGCAAGGTGCCCGGCCGCGCGGGCAATGCGCACCAGAACATCGTGCCCTATCAGGTGTTCGAGGTGGCGCCCACCGACAGCGGCGAGCGCGACCACATCATCATCGCGGTGGGCAACGACGGCCAGTACGCCAAGTTCTGCGCGGTGGCTGGCCGCCCCGACCTCGCCACCGACCCGCGCTTTGCGCGCAACCAGGACCGGGTGCGTCACCGGGCGGTGCTGGTGCCGCTGCTCGAGGACATCATGAAGACACGCCGCAAGGCCGACTGGCTGCCCGCGCTTGAGGCCGCCAAGGTGCCGTGCGGCGCCATCAACAATCTGGCCGAGGTGTTTGCCGACCCGCATGTGCGCGAGCGTGGCATGGTCACGCAGTGGCAGCATCCGCTGGCGGGTGAAGTGTCGCTGGTGTCCAGCCCGATCAAGCTCAGCGGCACGCCGGTGCGCACCGACCACCCGCCGCCACTGCTGGGGCAGCACACCGCCGAAGTGCTGAGCGAGGTGCTGGGCCTGAGCCCGGAACAGATCGCGCAACTCAAGCAGCAAGGGGTCATTGCATGAGCACGTCCATCACGCCGACGAACTTCGTGCTGGTGCACGGCGCCTGGCATGGCGCCTGGTGCTGGCGCCGCGTGACCGAGCGGCTGCAGGCCGCCGGCCATCGGGTGCATGCGGTGACGCTGACCGGCGTGGGCGAACGCTCGCACCTGCTGTCGCGCGACATCACGCTGGAGACGCATATCAGCGATGTGCTGCAGGCCATTGCCTTCGAAGAGATGGACGACGTGGTGCTGGCGGTGCATTCGTACGCCGGCATGATCGGCACCGCGGTGGCCGACCGCATCGGCGATCGCCTGCGTCATCTGGTGTACGTGGATGCGGTGGTCCCGCGGCCCGGCGAGGCCTGGGGCGGCACCCACGCGCGCGCCACACGCGAGGCGCGGCTGGCAGCGGCGGCCGAATCCCCGTTCAACGCGTTTCCGCCGCCCGACCCCGCAGTGTTCGGCCTGAGCGCCGCTGACTACGACTGGGTCAAGCGCCGGCAGACGCCGCACCCGGCGCAGCCCTACACCGCGCCGCTGGACTTTGACCCGCAGCGCGTGGCCGCCGCGCCGCGCACCTGGGTCAACTGCACCGCGCCCACGCTGGCCACCATCGACTCCATCCGCCCGCGCGTGGTCGACCCGAAGTTCTGGGACGGTGCCTGGATGGCGGGCGGTGGCGTGCGCGTGGTCGAGCTCAAGACCGGCCACGACCCGATGATCACCGACCCCCAGGGCCTGAGCGATATCCTGCTGGACTGCGCCGCCCGACCGCGCGGTGCAGCGCACGCCGCCCGAACTTTCACCGTACTGCGCGACTCCCAACCACCATGAAACGCAAACCACTGATCTACGCCGGCGTGGCCGCTGCAGTGATTACCGCTGCGGCCGCCGCCTGGGTGGGCACCGCGCCCAGCGCTGCACCCGAGTCCACCTTTGTGCTGCTGGACGGCAGCAAGCAGACCACCTCGCAGTGGAAGGGCAAGGTCACGCTGGTGAACTTCTGGGCCACGAGCTGCGTGAGCTGCGTGGCCGAGATGCCTCAACTCATCGACACCTACCGCAAGTACCAAGCGCGCGGCTACGACACGGTGGCCGTGGCGATGAGCTACGACCCGCCCAGCTACGTGGTGAACTTTGCGCAGCAGCGTCAGCTGCCCTTCAAGGTGGCCATCGACAACACCGGCGCAGTGGCCCGTGCCTGGGGCGACGTGCGGCTCACGCCCACCACCTACATCGTCGACAAGCAGGGGCGCATCGTGAAGCGCTATGTGGGCGAGCCCGACTTCGACGAACTGCACCGCCTGATCGAAAAGCTGCGGGCGCAGGCCTGAGCGGCGCGCCAGCCGCTTCGGGGGTTGGCGGTCAGTCCTTGCGGAACGCGTCGTGGCAGGCCTTGCAGGTGCCTGCCGCCACGGTGAAGGTGGCCTTGATTTGATCCAGATTGCCGGTCTTGGCCGCGGCCGCGAGCTTGGTCACCTCGGCCTGCATCTTGTCGCTGGCTTCCTTGTACTTGGTTTGCTGCGTCCAGATCTCGGGCTTGGCGCGGGTTTCGCCCTTGTCGGTGCCGGGGCCGAAGCCTGCCCACGGCAGACGCGACACCACCTCGATCGCTGCACCGGCTTCGGCGGCGGCCTTGGCATCAAAGGGCATGCGGTTGTTGGCCATCGCACCCAGGGTGCCGAAATTGCCGGCCAGCACGGTGAAGGCCGCCTTGCGGTACTTGATGGCGTCTTCGGGCTTGGCAAAGTTCTGCGCGGCGGCGGGCAAGGCCGTCAGGGCGACGACGGCGGCGATCAGGGCAGCTTTCAAGGGACATCCTCCTTTTGGGGTATCGTTCACAGACATTGTGTAACGAATCGTCAGTATCCATGAAATCCCGCGCTTCTGCCGATCCCCCGTCGCTGCCGTCGGGCAAGACCTTGCGCGTGTGGGACCTGCCCACGCGCGTGTTTCACTGGGTGCTGGCGGCCTGCGTGGCGGCGCTGGTGATCACCGCCAAGACCGGGCCGATCGACTGGCATGCGCGGCTGGGCTACCTGGCGCTGACGCTGCTGGTGTTTCGCCTGCTGTGGGGCGTGCTGGGCGGGCACTGGTCGCGCTTTGCAAGCTTTGTGTATGCGCCGGCCTCGCTGGTGGCTTATCTGCGCGGCCGCGCGCCGCTGTCACACCGCATCGGCCATTCGCCGCTGGGCGCGCTGTCGGTGTTCGGCCTGCTGGCGGTGCTGCTGGCGCAAGTGGCCACCGGCCTCATCAGCGACGACGAGATCGCCTTCACCGGGCCGCTGAATGCGCTGGTCAGCAGCGCCGCCGGGCTGGCCGCCACCAGCTACCACCGCCAGATCGGACAGTGGCTCATCATCGGGCTGGTGGTGCTGCATGTGGCCGCGGTGCTGTTCTACCTGCTGCGCCGCGGCGACAACCTGATCCGCCCGATGCTCACCGGCGACAAGACGCTGGATGGCGCATCGGCAAGCGACGCGCCATCGGTGCCTGCCTCGCGCGACGATGTGCGCAGCCGTGTGCTGGCGCTGGTGCTGATTGCCCTCAGTGCCGCCGCCACCGCGTGGCTGGTTACACTGAAATCCTGATCAACCGATCGCGCCCCGCCGCCGGGCGCTGGCCACGTGGGTACACCGTCGCAACCTCCGTCAATGCAGCACCCAGCGCAGCATTCAGTGCAGCAGCAGCCCGGGCATCTCGCCACAACTGCGGCTCAGCGCGGCAGCGCACCCGAGTCACCTAACATCGAAGTCAGCGCAGTACTCAACGGCGACGACATCGCCGCTGTGGCGGACCTGTTCCGTGAATATGCCGATGCGCTGGGCGTGGACCTGTCGTTCCAGTCGTTCGACGCCGAACTGGCCGGCCTGCCCGGCGACTACGCGCCGCCACGCGGTGAACTGCTGGTGGCGCGCGTCGATGGTGTGGTGGTGGGTTGCTGTGCCTTGCGCCCGCTGGACGCCAGCGATTACCCCAATGCCGCCGAAATGAAGCGCCTGTATGTGCGCCAGGCGGTGCGCGGCTTTGGCCTGGGGCGCCTGCTCACCGAGGCCACGCTGGACGCGGCACGGCGCGCCGGCTACTCGTGCGTGCTGCTGGACACGCTGGACGAGATGGAAGCCGCGCGCGCGCTGTACGAGGATCTGGGCTTCGAGGAGATCCCGCCGTACTACCACAGCCCCTTGCGCGGTACGCACTACCTGCGCGTGGAGCTGTAGCTCCGCAGCAAGCGGATCAGGCGGCTTTGGCCTGCGCCAGGATGGTGGCTGCGTCGCTCACCTCGAACTTGCCCGGCGCCTCGATGTTCAGCGTCTTGACCACGCCATCCTTCACCAGCATCGAGTAGCGGTTGCTGCGCAGGCCCATGCCGCGTGCGGTCAGGTCCAGCGTCAGGCCGGTGGCCTTGGCGAAGTCGGCGCTGCCGTCGCCCAGCATGCGCACCTTGCCCACCGACTTCTGGTCGCGCGCCCAGGCGCCCATCACGAACGCATCGTTCACGCTCACGCACCAGATCTCGTCCACGCCAGCGGCCTTCAGCGCATCGAAGTGCTCCACATAGCCCGGCACATGCTTGGCCGAGCAGGTGGGGGTGAAGGCGCCCGGCAGCGCGAACAGCGCCACCGTCTTGCCGGCACAGGCCTTGGCGACATCCACCGCGTTGGGGCCGATGCTGCAGCCCTCGGACTCGGTGTCGTGGTACTCCATCAGCGTGGCGGAAGGAAGGCGATCGCCGACTTTGATCATGTGCATCTCCAATATGTTGAGGGTGACTGCCCACTGCGGGCCGTCACGGGGGCTGAAAAACAAAACGGCCCACATTGTGGGCCGTTTCGCTCTGACCTGCAGGCAGGTCGGACAAGGGCGCGTCAGGCGCCGGGGCTCACGCCTCGGCAGCCTTCTCCACCAAGCGGGTCGCCACCCAGTTCTTGGTTTTGGAGATCGGACGGCTCTCGGTGATCTCGATCACGTCGCCTGTCTTGTACTCGCCCTTTTCGTCGTGCGCGTGGTACTTGCTCGACTTGGCAACGATCTTGCCGTAGAGCGCGTGCTTGACGCGGCGCTCCACCAGCACGGTCACCGTCTTGGCGCGCTTGTCACTGACCACCTTGCCGATCAGGGTGCGCTTGAGGGATTTCTTCTCTTCCGTCATGGTCGCTCCTTAGGCCTTGCGGGCAGCCGCCTGCTTCTCGGCCAGGAGGGTCTTGGCGCGAGCGATGTCGCGGCGCGTCAGGCGCAGCGAGGCGGTGTTGTTGAGCTGTTGCGTGGCCTTCTGCATGCGCAGGCCGAAGTGCGCCTTTTGCAGCGACTTCACTTCCTCCGCAAGCGCAGCCTCGTCCTTGGCGCGCAGTTCAGCAGCTTTCGTCATGTCGATTCTCCTGATCAGGTGCCGAGCATGCGGCTGACGAACGTGGTGCGCAGCGGCAGCTTGGCCGCGGCGAGCTTGAAGGCCTCGCGAGCGAGTTCCTCGGGCACACCGACGATCTCGTACAGGACCTTGCCCGGCTGGATCTCGGCCACGTAGTACTCGGGGTTGCCCTTGCCGTTGCCCATGCGGACTTCGGCTGGCTTTTGCGAGATCGGCTTGTCGGGGAACACACGGATCCAGATGCGACCGCCACGCTTGACGTGACGCGAAATCGCGCGACGCGCGGCCTCGATCTGGCGGGCGGTCAGACGGCCGCGGTCGGTGGACTTCAGGCCGAAGTCACCGAACGCCACCGAATTGCCACGCGTGGCGATGCCGGTGTTGCGCCCCTTTTGCTCCTTGCGGTATTTGCGGCGAGCAGGTTGCAGCATGTTTACTCTCCTTTACCGTCGGCTGCGGGAGCAGCCGGCGCGGCGACCTTGCGAACGCGCTTAACGGTAGTTTTCGGTGCATCGGCACCTGTGGCCTCTGCGGGCTTATCGCTGCCGTCGGCGGGCGCGACGTTGCCGGCACCGGCAACGCGGCGCGGACCGCCACGGCGCTCACCGGCCGGGCGGTCACCCGGACGGCCGTCGCGGCGCGGACCGCGCGGACGACGCTCTTCATCGGCACGCGGCTCGACCGCTGCGGGCGCGTCACCGCGGCCCAGCGTGTCGCCCTTGTACACCCACACCTTGACGCCAATGACGCCGTAGGTGGTGTGCGCTTCGGAAGTGCCGTAATCAATCTTGGCCTTCAGCGTGTGCAGCGGCACGCGACCTTCGCGGTACCACTCGGTGCGCGCGATCTCGATGCCGTTGAGGCGGCCCGACGACATGATCTTGATGCCCTGTGCGCCCAGGCGCATGGCGTTCTGCATCGCGCGCTTCATGGCGCGGCGGAACATGATGCGCTTCTCGAGCTGCTGGGTGATGCTGTCGGCGATCAGCTGTGCATCGATCTCGGGCTTGCGCACCTCTTCGATGTTGACGGCCACCGGCACGCCCAGACGGGTGGCGAGTTCCTTCTTCAGGTTCTCGATGTCCTCGCCCTTCTTGCCGATCACCACGCCCGGACGTGCCGAGAAGATGGTGATGCGGGCGTTCTTGGCGGGGCGCTCGATCAGCACGCGCGACACCGCGGCGTTCTTGAGCTTGGTCTTCAGGTACTCGCGCACCTGGATGTCTTCGGCCAGCATGCCAGCGAAGTCACGGTTGCTTGCGTACCAGCGGCTGGCCCAGTTGCGGCTGACCGAGAGGCGGAAGCCGGTCGGGTGGATTTTCTGTCCCATGGTTCTTCCGGACCTTTCAGTTGCCAACCGTCACGTACACATGGCACGTGGGCTTGCTGATGCGGTTGCCGCGGCCTTTGGCGCGCGCGGTGAAGCGCTTGAGCGTGGCGCCCTGCTCGACGTAGATGGTCTTGACCTTCAGTTCGTCGATGTCGGCACCGTCGTTGTGCTCGGCGTTGGCGATGGCCGACTCGAGCACCTTGCGCACGATCACCGCACCCTTCTTCTGAGTGAAGTTGAGGATGTTGAGAGCCTGATCCACCTTCTTGCCGCGGATCAGATCGGCCACCAGACGGCCCTTGTCCACCGACAGGCGGACGCCTTTGAGGACTGCACGTGTTTCCATGGCCATTCCTTACTTCTTCGCGACCTTCTTGTCGGCCGGATGGCCTTTGAAGGTGCGGGTGAGTGCGAATTCACCGAGCTTGTGGCCGACCATCTGGTCGGTGATGTAGACCGGCACATGCTGCTTGCCGTTGTGCACGGCAATCGTCAGGCCAATGAACTCGGGCAGGATCATCGAGCGGCGCGACCAGGTCTTCACCGGCTTCTTGTCCTTGGTGGCAACGGCCTTTTCGACCTTGGCCAGCAGGTGGTGGTCGACGAACGGACCTTTTTTCAGAGAACGAGTCATGTCGTCAACCCCTTATTTCTTGCGGCGCGAGACGATGAAGGTCTGCGTGCGCTTGTTGTTGCGCGTGCGGTAGCCCTTCGTCAGGTTGCCCCACGGGTCGACCGGCGGCTTGCCGGTGCCGGTGCGGCCCTCGCCACCACCGTGCGGGTGGTCGATCGGGTTCATGGCCACGCCACGCACCGTCGGGCGGATGCCCATGTGGCGCTTGACGCCGGCCTTGCCGAGCTGGCGCAGGCTGTGCTCTTCGTTGGCCACTTCACCGATGGTGGCGCGGCACTCGATGTGGATCTTGCGAACCTCACCGGAACGCATGCGCACCTGGGCGTAGGTGCCTTCGCGGGCCAGCAGCGTCGCCGAGGCGCCTGCCGAACGCGCGATCTGCGCGCCCTTGCCGGGCTGCAGCTCGATGCAGTGGATGGTCGAGCCCACCGGGATGTTGCGGATGGGCAGCGTGTTGCCGGCGCGGATCGGCGCCTCGGCGCCGCTCCCCAGCGTGGCACCCCCTTCGAGACCGCGCGGGGCGAGCACGTCGCGGCGCGCGCCGTCGGCGTAGCACACCAGCGCAATGTGGGCGGTGCGGTTCGGGTCGTACTCGATGCGTTCGACCTTGGCCGGAATGCCGTCCTTGTTGCGCTTGAAGTCCACCACGCGGTAGTGGTGCTTGTGACCTCCGCCCTTGTGACGGGTGGTGATGTGACCGTTGTTGTTGCGGCCAGCCTTCTGGAACTGCGGCTCCAGCAGGGGCGCGTACGGCTCACCCTTGTGCAGGTGATCACGCGAGACCTTGACCACAGCGCGCTGGCCGGGCGAGGTCGGTTTCATCTTGATGACTGCCATGATTAAGCGGCCTCCCCGGACAGGTTGAGCTCCTGGCCCGGCTTGAGCGTCACGTACGCCTTGCGCACATGGTCGCGACGACCGATCGAGCGGCCAAAGCGCTTGGTCTTGCCCTTGGTGTTGACCACCGAGACGGCCTTGACCTCGACCTTGAACATCAGTTCCACCGCGGCCTTGATCTCTGGCTTGGTAGCGTCACGCAGGACCTTGAAGGTCACGGCGTTGGACTTCTCGGCCACCATGGTGGCCTTCTCGGACACGATGGGACCGACCAGCACCTGCATCAGGCGGCCTTCGTCAAACTTCGGCGTGCTCATGCGAACATCTCCTTGAGTTTGTCGATCGCGCCCTTGGTGACGAGCACTTTCTTGTAGTGCACCAGCGACACCGGGTCGGCGTAGCGCGGCTCGACCACCAGCACGTTAGCCAGGTTGCGCGAGGCCAGGTACAGGTTGTCGTCCACCTCATCGGCGATCACCATCACCGAGTCGAGGTTCATGGCCTTGAACTTGGCGGCCAGCAGCTTGGTCTTGGGGGCATCGACCTTCAGCGAGTCCACCACCGCCAGACGGCCTTCGCGGGCCAGCTGCGAGAAGATGGACGCCATGCCGGCGCGGTACATCTTCTTGTTGACCTTTTGCGTGAAGTTCTCTTCCGGGCTGTTCGGGAAGATGCGACCGCCTCCGCGCCACAGCGGCGAAGAAGTCATACCGGCGCGTGCGCGGCCGGTGCCCTTCTGACGGAACGGCTTCTTGGTCGAGTGCTTGACCTGTTCGCGGTCTTTTTGCGCACGGGTGCCCTGACGCGCGTTGGCCTGGAAGGCCACGACGATCTGGTGCACCAGCGCTTCGTTGTATTCACGGCCGAACACGGTCTCGGGGGCGTCCACCTTGGACGCGGCCTGACCCTGCTCGTTGAGGAGTTCGAGCTGCATCAGTTCGCTCCCTTCGACTTGGCCTTGACGGCCGGACGCACGGTGACGAAACCGCCGCGCGACCCCGGGACGGCGCCCTTGATCAGCAGCAGCTGGCGCGCTTCGTCGATGCGGATGACGTCCAGGTTTTGGGTGGTGACGGTATCCACACCCATGTGACCCGACATGCGCTTGCCCGGGAACACGCGACCCGGATCCTGCGCCATCGAGATCGAACCCGGCACGTTGTGCGAACGGCTGTTGCCGTGCGACGCGCGCTGCGAGCCGAAGTTGTGGCGCTTGATGGTGCCGGCAAAGCCTTTACCGATCGAGGTGCCCTGCACGTCGACCTTCTGGCCCACGGCAAACAGCTCGGCCACGGGCAGCTTGGCACCGGCCTGGTACCTGGCGGCGGTGTCGGCGCTGACGCGGAATTCCTGAATGATTTCACCGGCTTGCACGCCCGCCTTGGCGAGGTGGCCAGCGGCCGCCTTGGTCACGCGCGATGCTTTGCGCGAACCGAACGTGACCTGCAGGGCCACGTAGCCGTCCTTCTCTTGGGTCTTGACCTGGGTCACGCGGTTGTCAGACACATCCACCACCGTGACAGGAACAGCGTCCCCGTCATCGGTGAACAGGCGCATCATGCCCACCTTGCGGCCCAGCAACCCGAGGGAGTTGCTCAGACTCATTGTTTTCTCCAGTGCTTTCGCCGCTGCCACTTCAATTGGCGACAACGTTCCGCGCCCCTGCGGCCACGGACGAAAGAAGGTTGATCTACCCTGCGCCAAAAAAAAGCGCAGAGCCCGAGATTGTCGCCTGCGCCCGGGCCGGAAGCAAACCGGCCCTGGGCTCCGCCCGGGCGG
>JBJTCL010000047.1:0-23735 GCA_046091865.1 Burkholderiaceae bacterium
CACCAGTTGCCTCAAGGGCTTCTGCCCGAGCTTCGTCACCGTCGAAGGCGGTCAGATGAAGAAGAAGGCCAAGGGGGCTGCCAAGGCGCCGTCGCCGTTCGAGCTGGGCGCGCTGCCCGAGCCGGCGCTGCCGTCCGTGCCTGCTGCGGGCGGCTGGGGCATCGTGGTGGCCGGCGTCGGCGGCACCGGCGTCATCACCATCGGGCAGTTGCTGGGCATGGCCGCGCACCTGGAGGGCAAGGGCATCGTTACGCAGGACTCGGCGGGCCTGGCGCAAAAGGGCGGTGCCACCTGGAGCCATGTGCTGATCGGCGACCGCCAGGACGACATCCGCACCACCCGCGTGAGCATGGCCGCGGCCGACCTGATCATTGGCTGCGATCCGATCGTGAGCGCTGGCAAGGAGACGGTGCTGCGCATGCGCGAGGGCCGCACCCATGTGGCGCTCAATTCGCACAGCACGCCCACGGCGGAGTTCGTGAAGGACCGCAACTGGCAGAACCCGGCCGAGGCCTGTGCACACGAGATTGCCAAGGCGGTGGGCGCGCAGGGCCTGAGCGCCTTTGATGCCGATGCGGTGTCGGTCAAGATGCTGGGCGACAGCATCTACACCAACCCGATGATGCTGGGCTATGCGTGGCAGAAGGGCTGGATTCCGCTGCAGCGCGCGTCGCTGCTGCGTGCGATCGAGCTCAACGAGGTGCAGGTCGACAACAACAAGGCCGCCTTTGAATGGGGCCGCCGTGCCGCGCACGATGTGGCGTCGGTGATGTCGCTGCTGGCGCCGGCGCAAGTGATCGAGTTCAAGCCGCGCGAGACACTGGACTCCATCGTGCAGCGCCGCGTGGAGTTCCTTACCGGTTATCAGGACGCCGCGTATGCGAAGGCCTACGAGGATTTCGTGCGCCGGGTGCAACAGGCGGAAGGCCAAGCGGCGCCGGGCAAGACCGCGCTGAGCGAGGCGGTGGCGCGCAACCTGTTCAAGCTGATGGCCTACAAGGACGAGTACGAGGTGGCGCGCCTGCACACCGACACCGCCTTCCTCCAGCGCATCACCGAGATGTTCGAGGGCGACTACAAGGTGCACTACCACCTGGCGCCGCCGCTGGTGGCCAAGCGCAATGCCAAAGGCGAACTGGTCAAGAGCAAGTACGGCCCCGCCATGCTTACGGGCTTCCGCCTGCTTGCCAAGCTCAAGGGCCTGCGTGGCACCGCGCTCGACGTGTTCGGCCGCACCGAGGAGCGCCGCACCGAGCGTGCGCTGATCGGTGAATACCGTGCGGCGGTGGACGAAGTGCTCCAGTCGTTGGGTGCCGCCAACCACGCGCAGGCGGTGGCGATTGCGAATCTGCCCGACGGCATCCGCGGCTTCGGCCATGTGAAGGAGCGCAATCTCAAGGCGGTGCGTCTGCAGTGGGATGCGCTGATGGCGGCGTGGCGCGATCCTTCGGGCGTGGCTTCGTCGTCGTCGGTTTCCAAGGCCGCCTGAACCAGTGCGGACAGGAGCCGCATCCACGAACCCTGAGGCACGCAAGCGATGAACGACAAGGTGGCGGTGGTGGTGGGCGGCGGCAGCGGCATGGGGGCGGCGGTGGCGCGTCGCCTGGCCGGCGACGGCTACCGCATCGCAGTGCTGTCCTCGTCCGGCAAGGGCGAGGCGCTGGCCCAGGAGCTGGGGGGCATCGGCATGACCGGCTCCAACCGGTCCAGCGACGACCTGCAGGCACTGATGGACCAGGTGCTGCAGCGCTGGGGCCGCATCGATGCGCTGGTCAACAGCGCAGGCCACGGCCCCAAGGGCCCGGTGCTGGAACTGAGCGACGCCCAGTGGCACGAGGGCATGGAGGTGTACCTGCTCAACGTCATCCGGGCCGCGCGCATCGTGGCGCCGGTGATGGTGCGCCAGGGCGGCGGCGCGGTGGTCAACATCTCCTCGGCCTGGGCCGTCGAGCCCAGCGCCATGTTCCCCACCTCGGCGGTGTTCCGCTCGGGCCTGGCCGCCTTCACCAAGTTGTTTGCCGACCAGCATGCGGCCAGCCAGGTGCGCATGAACAATGTGCTGCCGGGCTGGATCGACAGCCTGCCCGCCACCGACGAGCGCCGCCAGAGCGTGCCGATGAAGCGCTACGGCTCCGCGGACGAGATCGCGGCCACGGTGGCCTTCCTGGTGTCCGACGGCGCGGCCTACATCACCGGACAAAACCTCCGTGCGGATGGCGGGCTGATGCGATCGCTGTAGGAGCTGCAGCGCACAGCCAGCGTGATGAGCCCGGGGGCGGCGGTTCAAAAGCCCGACTTTTAAGCCTATATTTGCAAAAAAGTCGCGACTAAATTGTATTTATAGTCAATTTAGTCGCAAAATAGGCGCATGAAGCGCTATCTCGACGACCGTGTGCGCGCCGATCTGGCCCGCAAGATGGTGTTCCTGACCGGGCCGCGTCAGGTGGGCAAGACGACGCTGAGCCAGCAGCTGCTGCAGGCCACGGGCGGGCAATACCTGAACTACGACGTGCCCGCCGACCGCGCGCTGATCCGCGCCGGGCGCTGGAACCCGCAGGCTCCGCTGCTGGTGCTGGACGAAGTGCACAAGATGCCGCACTGGAAGGCATGGCTCAAGGGGGTGTACGACGGCAAGCCGGCCGCCCAGCAACTGCTGGCGACGGGCAGCGCCCGGCTGGACACCTTTCGGCAAGGCGGCGAGTCGCTGGCGGGGCGGTTTTTTGGCTGGCGCCTGCACCCGATCTCGGTGCGCGAGTGGTGCGAGCAGACCGGTGCCGCGCCCGACACCGCGCAGGCCCATCGGATGGAGCGCGGCGGCTTTCCGGAACCGTGCCTTGCCAGCGACAAGGTCGATGCCGAGCGCTGGCGTCGGCAGTACTTCGACGGGCTGGTGCGCGACGATGTGCTCGAGTTCTCGCGCATCCACGAGCTCAACGCCATTCGGCTCTTCGCGCAGATGCTGCGATCGCGCGTGGGATCACCGCTGTCGCTGGCCAGCATCGCGCGAGACCTTGCGGTGTCACCGGCCACGGTCAAAAAGTATCTGGACATCCTGGAGGCGCTGTACATCGTGTTTGTGGTGCGGCCTTACCACCACAACATCGCGCGTTCGGTGCTGCAGTCGCCCAAGGTGTACTTCTATGACACGGGGCTGGTGGATGGGGACGAAGGCCTGCGCTTTGAGAACCTGGTGGCTACTGCGCTGCTCAAGCAAGTGCAGTGGCTGCAGGACGCGCAAGGCCGTGAGGCGGGGCTGCACTACATCCGCACCAAGGACGACGCCGAGGTCGACTTCGCGCTCAGTGACCAGGGGCAGCTCACGCACCTTGTGGAATGCAAGCTGGCCGACGACAAGCCGCACCGCGCGCTACAGCGCTTTGCCCGCGAGCAGCCCCAGACCGAAGCGGTCCAGGTGGTGCGCCACCTGCGGCACGAGCTCACCGTGGACCGTGTGCGTCTGACGCCCGCTACAGCATTCCTGCACAGCCTGGCGGTGTGACCGCGCCGCCATCCGCAACGGCAGCCCCGCTTACCGCATCGGCGGATTGGCCAACACGATCGGCTGGCCGTGCGGGGTGCGTTCTGCGGCGTCTTCCCAGGCGTGTTCGAGTTCGTGGATCTGCTCGGGCGTGCCCAGTCCGCGCTCGATCACCATTTGCTCGAGCGCATCCAGCCAGTGCTGGTAGTAAGTGCTGCCGTCGTCGGCGTCGCCGCTTGCCTGTGCCGAGCGGATCTGCGCGGTCAGCGCCGCGGCCCACTCGGGCCAGCTGAACACGCCGCGCTGGTG
Source organism: Burkholderiaceae bacterium (assembly GCA_046091865.1). Lineage (GTDB taxonomy): Bacteria > Pseudomonadota > Gammaproteobacteria > Burkholderiales > Burkholderiaceae_C > JBDLRH01. The sequence goes on from JBJTCL010000047.1 coordinate 3,788, forward strand.
CAGCAGCACCGTCATCGCAAAGGCCTGCGCCTGCCACGGCTCGGCAAATGGTGATCCGCGCGCGCCCGAGGGCGGCAGCGGCAGGCCGTCGGCGCAGGCCGCGCTGATCTGCGCAAGCGTCATGCGGGCCGAGTCGGCCGTGGCGTGCGGGTTGTTCATGTTGCTGCGTGCGCGCGCTCCATGTACGGCTCCCACGCGTCCACACTCACGCTCACCGTCGGGTCGGCCTGAGGGCCCCACAGCTCGCGCGCCTCAAAGCGGACGGTGTAGAGCCAGTAGCCCTCGTCGGCCGGCTGTTGCGTGGCATGGGTGTCGGGGAAGACATGCACGCCGTGCACGATGTCGATGGTGCCCACGTGCCCGCGCACATAGCGCGGCAGCCGCGTGTGGCCTGTGGGCTGCATATTGATGAGGCGCACCCGGTCGCCCACCGCAAAGGCGGGCGGCGTGTGCGCGGGCCGGTCGGCGGGGGTGCCGCGGGCCAGCGCGGCGTCGACCGCGTCGCGTTGCAAGCGCTTCAGCGCAGCGGGCGCTGCCAGCGGGCGACCCTGCGCCAACTCGTCGGGCGTGACGAGCCCGCGCGCCAGCATCAGCCGCTCCAGGGCGCGGACCCAGATCTCGTAGTAGCTGCTGTTGAGGTACTCGCGCGGCGGCAGCGATTCGCGGGCGGAACGGCTCTGGTCGATGTTCCACTGCCCGGTGGCGCCCATAGCCACGGTGAGCGCCATCGCGCGAGGCTCCCACGGCGCGTGGAACAGCGGCTCGTGCGCCTCGAGCTGCACCGGGCCGTAGTGCTGCATGCCGCCCATGTCATGCAAGCCGTTCATACCGCCACCTCCACCAATCCGGTGCCGATCATCGAGTCGCGCGTGACGATGGCAGCCAGCTGCGCTTCACTCCAGCCCTCGGTGCCGGCCGGACGCCGCGGCAGCACCAGGTAGCGCACCTCGGCGGTGGAGTCCCACACCTGGATGCGGGTGGTGGCCGGCAAGGTCACGCCGAAGTCGGCCAGCACGCTGCGCGGCTCGAGCACCGCACGCGAGCGGTACGGCGCACTCTTGTACCAGACGGGCGGCAGCCCCAGCACCGGCCACGGGTAGCAGCTGCACAGGGTGCAGACCACCATGTGGTGGGTGTCGGCGGTGCACTCCACCGCCACCATGTGCTCGCCCTGGCGGCCGCTGTAGCCCATCGAGGCGATGGCGGCGGTGGCGTCCTTCAGCAGCCAGTCGCGAAAAGCCGGATTGGTCCAGGCCCTGGCCACCACCCGCGCGCCGTTGTGGGGGCCAACGTCCTTTTCGTAGGTCTCCACGATGCGGTCCAGCGCGGCCGGGTCCACATAGCCTTTGGCGGTCAGCAGCGATTCCAGCGCCCGCACCCGCACATCCATCTCGCCCAGATGGCTGTGGTCGTGGTCATGGTCGTGCGGGTGGCCGCGCTCCTCGGGGGTGGAAGGGTTCATCCTGACTCCAGACAGGGGCTCGTTGCGTACGGGCTCCAGTGTAGGGGCGCCCGCATACAATTTCGGGTCCTCCGCGCAGACGCCCGGGCCCGTGCGGCCCCCAGGCAGGCCGCGCGGTTTGTGCCTGCAACCTGTTCAATGGGGATTCCCGTGCTGTTCATTTCCACTGCCCACGCCCAGACCGCCCCGGCGGCCGCTCCCGCCGGCAGCTTCAGTGATTCGCTGGTCAGCATGCTGCCGCTGCTGCTGATGTTCGTCGTGCTCTGGTTCGTGATGATCCGTCCGCAAATGAAGCGCCAGAAGGAGCACAAGGCCATGATCGACGCGCTGGCCAAGGGCGACGAAGTGGCCACCGCCGGCGGCTTGCTGGGCAAGGTCAGCAAGCTGGGCGACACCCACATCGGCCTGGAACTGGCCGACGGTGTCGAGGTGACCCTGCAGCGCAACGCCGTGGTGCAGGTGCTGCCCAAGGGCACCATCAACAAGGGCTGATCGTTTCGTGAACCGCTACCCCGTCTGGAAGTACGCCATCCTCGTGGTGGCGGTGTTGATCGGCTTTCTCTACACCCTGCCCAACTTCTTTGGCGAAGCGCCTGCGGTGCAGGTGTCGCCGGGCAAGGCCATGGTCAAGGTCGATCTGGCGGTGCAAGGCCGGGTCGAAGACGCCCTGAAGGCCGCAGGCATCACGCACGGCGGCCTGACGCTGGACGGTGGCTCGGTGAAGGTGCGTTTTGATTCCACCGACACCCAGCTCAAGGCCAAGGACGCGATCCAGAAGGCGCTGATTCCTGATGCGTCCGATCCGTCGTACGTGGTGGCGCTGAACCTGCTTTCGCGTTCACCCGAATGGCTGCGCGCCATCCACGCCGCGCCCATGTACCTGGGTCTGGACCTGCGCGGCGGCGTGCACTTCATGCTGCAGGTCGACATGCAGGCCGCGCTGACCAAGCGCGCCGAGGCGCTGTCGGGCGACCTGCGCTTTGCCCTGCGCGAAAAGAACATCCGCCACAGCGGCATCACCCGCAGCGGCCAGACGGTGGAGGTGCGCTTTCGCGACCAGGCCACCGCCGAGCAGGCCAAGCGTCTGATCGCCGACCAGTTCCCCGACCTGCAGGCCACCGACGCACAGGACGGCAGCGACTGGAAACTGGTGGCCGGCATCCGGGCCGAATCGGCGCGCAAGGTGCAGGAGCAGGCGCTCAAGCAGAACATCGTCACGCTGCACAACCGCATCAACGAGCTGGGCGTGGCCGAGCCGGTGATCCAGCAGCAGGGCCTGGACCGCATCGTGGTGCAGCTGCCCGGCGTGCAGGACACCGCCAAGGCCAAGGACATCCTGGGCCGCACCGCCACGCTGGAGATGCGCCTGGTGGACGACAGCGCCGAGGCCATGGCGGCGGCCGCGGGTACCGGCCCGGTGCCCTTCGGCACCGAGCGCTACTTCGAGCGCAGCGGCCAGGCGGTGATCGTCAAGAAGCAGGTCATCCTGACCGGCGACAGCCTGACCGACGCGCAGCCGGGCTTTGATTCGCAGACGCAGCAGCCCAAGGTGGACCTGACGGTGGATGCCAAGGGCGGCCGCATCATGAAGGACACCAGCCGCGAGAACATCAAGAAGCGCATGGCGATCCTGCTGTTCGAGAAGGGCAAGGGCGAGGTGCTGACCGCGCCGGTGATCCAGAGCGAACTGGGTAACCGCTTCCAGATCTCGGGCTCAATGAGCACGGTCGAGGCCAATGACCTGGCGCTGCTGCTGCGCGCCGGCTCGCTGGCCGCGCCGATGGAGATCATCGAAGAGCGCACCATCGGCCCGAGCCTGGGGGCAGAGAACATCGCCAAGGGCTTCAACAGCGTGATCTGGGGCTTCGTGGTGATCGTCGCCTTCATGGCGATCTACTACATGCTGTTCGGCCTGATCTCGGGCATTGCGCTGGCGGTCAACCTGCTGCTGCTGGTGGCGGTGCTGTCGATGCTGCAGGCCACGCTGACGCTGCCCGGCATGGCGGCCATGGCGCTGGCACTTGGCATGGCGATTGACGCCAACGTGCTGATCAACGAGCGGGTGCGCGAGGAACTGCGCAACGGCGTGGCGCCGCAGGCGGCCATCCACGCCGGCTACGACCGCGCCTGGGCCACCATCCTCGACTCCAACATCACCACCCTGATCGCCGGCGTGGCGCTGCTGGCCTTCGGATCGGGGCCGGTGCGCGGCTTTGCGGTGGTGCACTGCATCGGCATCCTGACCAGCATGTTCTCGGCGGTGTTCTTCTCGCGCGGCCTGGTGAACTTCTGGTACGGGCGGCAAAAGAAGCTCAAGAGCGTGTCCATCGGCACCGTGTGGCGACCCGGGGGGGTTGCGGTCAAGGCCGAGTGATCATCCAATACGGGGCAGGATGGAGGCAGGCCGGCCGGGCGCTGGATGCGCCAGCCACCTGAACCGGCCCCAGGCGACCAGACAGACAAGGCGAGGGACGACAAGTGGAATTCTTCAAGATCCGACGCGACATTCCGTTCATGCGGCATGCGCTGGTCTTCAACATCATCTCGTTCGTGACGTTCGCGCTGGCGGTGTTCTTCCTCGTCACGCGCGGCCTGCACCTGTCGGTGGAGTTCACCGGCGGCACGCTGATGGAGGTGAGCTACAGCCAGCCCGCCAACCTGGAGAAGGTGCGCGCCAAGGTGGGGTCGCTGGGCTTCACCGATGTGCAGGTGCAGAACTTCGGCACCGCGCGCGAGGTGCTGATCCGCCTGCCGGCGCAAAAGGGCGTGAGCTCGGCGCAGCAAAGCGACAAGGTGATGGCGGCCCTCAAGGCCGACGATCCTTCGGTGACGCTGCGCCGCACCGAATTCGTCGGGCCGCAGGTGGGTGACGAGCTGGCCGCCGACGGCCTGAAGGCGCTGGGCATGGTGGTGGTCGGCATCATGATTTACCTGGCCTTCCGCTTTGAGTGGAAGTTCGCGGTGGCGGCCATCATCGCCAACCTGCACGACGTGATCATCATCCTCGGCTTCTTTGCCTTCTTCCAGTGGGAGTTCTCGCTGGCGGTGCTGGCGGCGGTGCTGGCGGTGCTGGGCTACTCGGTCAACGAATCGGTGGTGATCTTTGACCGCATCCGGGAGAACTTCCGCCGCTATCGCAAGATGAACACGACGGAGATCATCGACAACGCGATCACCTCGACCATCAGCCGCACCATCATCACCCACGGCTCCACGCAGATCATGGTGCTGTCGATGCTGCTGTTCGGCGGCCCCACGCTGTTCTACTTTGCGCTGGCCCTCACCATCGGCATCTGCTTCGGCATTTATTCGTCGGTGTTCGTGGCGGCAGCGATTGCGATGTGGCTGGGCATCAAGCGCGAGGACATGGTGAAGGGTCCCGTCCGCAAGGAAGGCGACCCGAACGATCCGAACGCGGGGGCGATGGTCTGAGCCCTGGGGCCGCGCCGTGGCGTCGAACCGTCCCCCCGCCCCGCCGGCACCGCAGCCCGCGGTGTCGCGGCGCGTGCGTGAATACTTCCTCAAGGAATGCGCAGCCCTGCTGCCCGGGTTGGTCGATGAGCTGAACAAGCGGCTGGTCGAACTGACCGACGCCGCCCTCACCACCGCCGACATGCAGGTGCGGCGCGACCTGCTGGTGGCCTTTGGCAAGGCCGGCCCGGCCTGGGCGGCGGGCGTCGAGGCCGCATGGAAGCGCGCCCTGGTGCCGCCCACCGCCACCGCGTAGATCCGCTTTGATGCGATGGACTTCTCGCTGCTCGACGACTCGGTGGTCGAGAAGAAGATCGTCGGTTCGCGCCTGTCGCAGGCGGTGCTCGAGCGCATCTCGTGGGACCTGGGCGAACTGCGCCGCCGCATGCAGGTGGTCGACGGCGAAGAAGATCTGCCCGAATGGGACCTGCTGCGCCCCGAGGTGGTGGCCAGCCACATGGTCGAGCAGTGGGTGGTCGCCGGCCTCACGCTGGACAACTGGACGCTGCTCGGCGATCTGATCCATTCACGCACCATCGCGCACCTGAGCACGGTGTACGCGTCGGTGAACACGCTGATGGCCGACCTGGGCGTGCTGCCTGATCTGGAAGGCGGTGGCGGCCAGGTGCGGCGTGCGGTGGATGCCGCGCGGCCCGAGGCCTCGGCGCCGGGCGCACTCACTCCGTCGGTGCCGGGCGCCATGCCTGCTTCCGCACCGGGCGGCATGCCCCAGGGGGGCGGCTACGGCAACGCGGGCGGCGGCGGAGGTGGCGGCGGGCGTGGCGCAGGCGGTTACGGCGGTAGCAGCGCCGGTGGCGCCGGTGCGGGTACTGGCGCAGGCTCGTGGGGCGGCGGTGCTTCGTCCGGCGGGGGTGGCGCAGGCCATGCGTCGGCTGGCGGCGGGTACGCCGCTGGTGCTGCCGGGGGCGCTGTGGGTACCGCCGGCGGCGCGGTGGGCGCTGCGCCAGGCGACACCCCGCTGTCGCGCGCCCGCAGTGCCGCGGTGGCGGGGGTGGGCCAGCTGCGCCGCGTGCTGACCGACCGCGTGCCGGGCTACGACCCGGCGCAGCCGGTGGTGCCCGCGCCCGCCATGAGCGCGCTGATGACCGAGCGCATGCCCACGCGCGCCGCTGGCATCGGCGATGTCGACATCCATCTGGGCTCGGTCGACGACGCCACCCGCGAGGTGCGCGAACGCACCCGCGAGCTCAAGGACAAGGCCGGCTCCGAGGCCGAGAAGGCCACCATCGAGATCGTCGCGCTGATGTTCCAGAGCATCCTGGCCGAAGAGCGCATCGCGCCGTCGGTGCGGGTGTGGTTTGCGCGCCTGCAGATGCCGGTGCTGCGGGTGGCGCTGGCCGAACCCGAGTTCTTCGGCACGCTGCAGCATCCGGCGCGCCAGCTGATCGACCGCATAGGTGCCTGCGTGCTCGGCTTTGACGGCGGCGAGGTCACCACCTCCGCGCTCGAAGGCGAGATCCGTCGCCTGGTGCAGATGATCGAGCAGTACCCCGAGACCGGGCGGCGCGTGTTCAGCCTGGCCACCGGCGAGTTCCAGCGTTTTCTGTCGCGCTTTCTCACCGAGCGCGACGAGACCCGCCGCGCGGTCACGGTGGCGCAGCAGGTCGAGCAGAAGGAAACGCTGTCGGTGCGCTACACCATCGAGATGCGGTCGCTGCTGCAGGACATGCCGGTGCACGAGCAGATCCGCGACTTCCTGTTCCGCGTGTGGACCGATGTGCTGGCGGTGGCTGCCGTCAAGCAGGGGGCCCAGCATGCCGAGACGCTGGCGCTCAAGGCCGCTGCGGCCGAGCTGGTGTGGGCGGCCAGTGCCAAGCCCAACCGCGAAGACCGTGCCCGCGTGATCCGCAACCTGCCGGCGCTGCTGCAGCGCCTGCGCCAGGGCATGAGCCTGCTGGGCCTGTCGGCCGACGCGCAGGACGAGCGGCTCAAGACGCTGGGCGCGATCCTGGCGCAGGCCTTCCGCTCACAGACGCGCAGCATCGAACCGGCGGCCATCGATGCGCTGGCGCAGCGGCTGGCGCAGCTCGAGGACTTCGTCACCGACGACATGGAAGGCGACCTGACGCTCGACCCGCACAGCCTGGAGATGATGCTGGGCGTGGATGCCTCGGCCATCGAGGTGGTGCCCGACGGCGATGTGCAGCCCGCTGCGGCGATGCTGGCCTGGGCGCGCGAGCTCGAGCTCGGTCACTGGTTCCGGCTCGATCACAACGGCCAGTTGCGTACGGTGCAGTACGCATGGAGCAGCGCGCGCAAGCAGCTGCACCTGTTTGCCGCGGCCGATGGCCACAGCATCCTGATCCAGCACCGGCGGCTGGCCGCCTATCTGCAGGCGGGGCTGCTGGTGCCGGCCGAGCAGGAGTCGCTGACCACGCGCGCCACGCGCGATGCGCTGGCCAAGCTCGAGGCCAACCCGGAGCGGCTGCTCAGCTGAGGGCTTTGCGGCGGCCGGTTGCCGCCAGGGTGCAGCGACGGGCCGCGGTCAGTGCGGCACGCGCGTGTGCGTGTCGTCGCACAGCTCGTCGAGCACCAGCGCATCGGGCTCTTCGCCAAAGCTCCAGTACACCATCATCACGATGATCTTCAGGTCATCGATGGGCACGGGTGCGCCCGGGGCGGCCATGGCGCGGTCGATGACGATCTCGCGCATCGGTGCGGGCAGCACCCCGGCGTTGTCCAGAAAGCACAGAAAGCTCAGGGCCTGCGCGCCCAGGTGCTGCTGCTCGGCGCTGGTGTACACCCGAAGGCTGTCGGGGGCCTGTGCCAGCGGCAGTGCGCGGGTGTCTTCGCGGTCATCCTGCGCGCTGCGCGCCGCGAAGTTCAGGCCGTTGAGCCAGACCAGCGCTTCGCGGATCTGGTCGCTGTCGAAACCGACCGAGCTGAGCTTGCGCTCGAGCTGCTCCAGTTGCGGACATGCATCGCCTCGCCAGTAGTTTTCGTACACATAGACGAGGACATCGAACATGCGCCCATTCTGGCACACGGATGCGTCTGTGGCGCTCAGCCGTGAAGCCGCTGGAACAGCCCGCCCGGCAAGCGTGCCACCTGAGCGTCGAGCTCCAGCTCGAGCAACCGCGCCTGCAAGGTGGCGGCGTCCAGCCCGCTGCGTGCGGCCAGTGCATCCAGCCCCACCGGGTCGTGGCCCAGCGCCTCAAGCAGTGCGGCCGCATCGTCATCCCTAACGGCATCCGGCGTGCCTGTGGATGAAGCAGGGCGGACGGCGCTGCCGTGCAGACCCAGTTCGTCCAGAACGTCCTGCACGCTGTCCACCAGCCGCGCGCCCTGCTTGATGAGTGCATGGCAACCGCGTGACTGCGGCGAATGAATCGAGCCGGGGATGGCCAGCACATCGCGCCCTTGCTCGAGCGCCATGCTCGCGGTGATCAGCGATCCCGAGGGCAGCGCCGCCTCGACCACCAGCGTGGCGCGCGCCAGCCCGGCGATCAGCCGGTTGCGGCGCGGAAAGTTGGGCGCCAGCGGCGGCGTGCCGATCGGGTATTCGCTCAGGATCACGCCGTGCTGCGCAATGCGCCGCGCCAGGTCGAGGTGCCGCTTGGGGTACACGCGGTCCAGCCCCGTGCCCACCACCGCCACCGTGGGCAGCGGGTGGGGCCGCTGCGCGCACTGTTCGGCGCCTGCAAGCGCCCCCTCGTGCGCTGCGCCGTCAATGCCTGCCGCCAGCCCCGACACGATGGTGACGCCCTGCCCGGCCACCGTCTGCGCAAACTGCCGTGCGTTCAGCAGGCCTTGCGGCGTGGGGTTGCGGCTGCCCACCACCGCCAGTCCGGTGGCACCACCGCGCGCCAGCGCTGCGCGTGCCTCGGCCGTGCCCTGCAGGTACAGCAGCACCGGCGGATCGTCGGCCTGCAGCAGCGCCGCCGGATAGCCGGCATCGCCGATGGCCACCACCGCGCGTTGGTCGGCATCGGCGTCGCGCCATTGCAGGGTGCGCGCCAGCAGTTCGTCCAGACCGTCGGGGGGCTGCTGCAGGGCCTGCGCGCAGGCCGCACCGGCCACCGCTTGCCAGGCAGCGGGGTCGGCGGCAAGGATGGCCGGCGGGGGACCGAGGGCGGCCAGCAGGCGGCGTGCGGTGCCCGGGCCGATGCCGTCCGAGGCCGTCAGGCGCAGCCAGTCACGCAACTCGTGGGCGTGCATGGCGTGCGGGGGGTGTGATGCGCCGAAGTGGCGGATGCGCAGCGCCGCGGCCGGGCCGACAGCCGTCGATGCCTCAGCGCGGCAGGGCGATGCGGTCGCCCACCTCGACGCCGTCGGCGATCTCCAGCACCAGCGCGTACGACAGCCGCTCGAACGGGCGGAACACCATCAGCAGGCCGTTGCGCTCATCGGGCAACTGGAGCGCGGTGCGCTCACCGTTGGTGCGGTCGACCACACGCTTGCCGGCCTTCAGGATGGCCAGCACATGGCCGCTTTCGATGCCGTCGGCGGTGCCGCGGTTGATGACGACGATCTGGTTTTGCGCGGCGTTTTGCACCGCGCTGCCATGCACCGACACGATGGCGCCGTCCACGGGCTTGGAGGGCGTGTGCGGCACATAGTTGCGGAACTCGCGCGGCGGCTCGGGCAGCAGCCGGTCGCCGGCGCGCATTTCTTCCTTGGACAGCAGCACGTCCACCGTGGCGGGCACGGCCACCATGTCCTTGCTGCCCTGAACCTCCTTGGCCGATTCGCTGCGCACCAGCCGCACGCGGCCGACGAACTGAGCCTCGTAGCCCAGCACCGCGCGGGTGACCGGATCGCGCAGCGGCGTGGCCGAGCGGAACACGCGGAAGTCGTTGCTGCCCGAAGCCTTGATCTCCAGCGGCTGTGCGGTGCCGCGTGCGTAGGCGCGGTCGCCGCGGCTGAGCAGCACCCGTCCCTCGGGCGCGGCCACCAGGCGCGGCGCCCGCTCGAGCGTGCCAGCGTCAACGATCAGCGGCTCGTCCAGGAACGGCTCGATCAGCGATGACTTGATGGGCGGGATCACCGCATCGGGCAGCGTCTGCGCGCGCACGCGCGGCGACAGCCGGACCGTCGGGATGGGCGGCTCGCTGGGGGCTGCCGCGGCGCCGGTGGCCGCAGCACCGCCAGCCTGCGCCAGGCGCAGCCGTGCCCGGCCGCCGCTCTTGTCGAGCACCAGTTGCTGGCCCGGGTAAATCAGGTGCGGATTGCGGATGTCCTGCAGGTTCATACCCCACAGCTCGGGCCAGCGCCACGGGCTCTTGAGGAACAGCTTGGAGATGGCCCACAGCGTGTCGCCCGACTTGACGGTGTACTGGTCGGGCGCGTCGGGCGCCAGATCGGCCACGGCCACGCCGCCCTGAGCCACCTGCTCGGCGGTGGCCCGCTGATTGGGCGAGATGGGAAAGTTTTGCGCCAGCGCAGCGGTGGTGGCGAAACCTGCCCCTGCAAGGACGGCAGCGGCAATCCGTTGGGCCCCCGCGCCCGGCAAGCCGCCGCAAAACCGCATCAAAAGTGGCGAAAATACCGACATGGCTCTGCTTTCCATCCTGCGTTTTCCCGATCCGCGACTGCACACCGTGGCCCAGCCCGTGGCGCAGGTGGACGAGCGCGTGCGTGCCCTGGTGGCCGACATGCTCGAGACCATGTACGAAGCCCAGGGCGTGGGCCTGGCCGCCACCCAGGTGGACGCGCATCAGCGGGTGATCGTGGCCGACGTGTCCGAGGGCCGCAACGAGCCGCTGGTGTTCATCAATCCTGAGATCACCTGGGCCAGCGACGAGAAGAAGATTAACGAGGAAGGCTGCCTGTCGGTGCCCGGCATCTACGACGGGGTGGAGCGGCCGGTGGCGGTGGACGTGCGCGCGCTGGACGGCGACGGCCACAGCCGCACTCTGCGCTGCGAGGGCCTGCTGGCGGTGTGCATCCAGCACGAGATGGACCACCTGATGGGCAAGGTGTTCGTCGAGTACCTGTCGCCGCTCAAGCGCAACCGCATCAAGACCAAGATGCTCAAGCTGCAGCGCGATCTGGCGCGGGCATGAGCTGCGTGTCGGGATGCCGCTGCCGGGCATGGCTGGTGCGACCCGCGGCGTGCTGCGGATGCGCGCCCGCCTGACGACGCCCGCCTGAACACGACGGCACACACATCGTGCGGATCATTTTTGCCGGGACGCCGGACTTTGCGCGCGCTGCGCTGGCGCGCCTGATCGATGCGGGCTTTGTGGTGCCGCTGGTGCTCACGCAGCCCGACCGCCCCGCCGGCCGTGGCATGAAGCTGCAGGCTTCGCCGGTCAAGCAACTCGCGCGGCAGCATGGCATTGCGGTGGCGCAGCCGCGCAGTCTGCGCCTGGATGGCAAGTACCCCGAGGACGCCGCCGCGGCGCGTGAGGCGATCGCCGCCGCGCAGGCCGATGCGATGGTGGTGGCGGCTTACGGGCTGATCCTGCCGCAGTGGGTGCTGGATGCGCCGCGCCTGGGCTGCCTGAACATCCATGCCTCATTGCTGCCGCGCTGGCGCGGTGCGGCGCCCATCCACCGCGCGATCGAGGCGGGCGACGCGTGCACCGGCGTGACCATCATGCAGATGGATGCGGGCCTGGACACCGGCGACATGCTGTTGATCGAAGCGCTGCCCATTGCCGCCGATGACACCACCGCCACCCTGCACGACCGCTTGGCCGAAGCGGGTGCGCGCTTGATCGTGGACGCGCTGCGGCAGGCCGAAGCCGGCACGCTGGCGCGCCAGCCCCAGCCCGCCGAGGGCGTGACCTACGCGCACAAGATCGAGAAGGCCGAGGCGCAGATCGACTGGCACGCAGACGCCACGCAGATCGCACGTCGGGTGCGCGCCTTCGACCCCTTTCCCGGGGCCAGCACCTCGGTGATGGCTGCACCTGGTGGCGAAGCACTGAACAACGCGCCGCGTGAGTCGATCAAGGTGTGGCGCGCCGAGCCGCTGGACGCTGCTGCCGTGCCAACGCCGGCATCATCACCAACACACGCCCCACTCGCACCGACCGCGCCACCCGCGCCCGGCACCGTGTTGCGCGCCGACGCCGACGGCATCGTGGTGGTCTGCGGGCATGGCCTGCTGCGACTCACCCAGTTGCAGCGCGCCGGCGGCAAGCGGCTCGCAGTGGGCGAATTTCTGCGCGGGTTCCCGATCGGGGCCGGCGTGGTGCTGGGCGATTCTGCAGTGGCGGCAGCCGCCGCCGTTGATGGCGCTGCGCATGCGGGGCACGCCGGCCCCAGCGGCGGCTAAAGCATGTTTTTTCTTCCCAAGAATTACCGGCATCCGGCCTTCCCCGAGGGCGCGCGCGACATGTGGCCGCAGGCGCCGGGCATCGCCGCCTGGGGGCTGATGACGGGCGTGGCCATGGTGAAGTCGGGCATGAGCGTGCTCGAGGCGGTGCTGATGTCGCTGATGGTGTTTGCCGGCAGCGCACAACTGGCCGCGATGCCGCTGATCATTGCCGGCGCGCCCGCCTGGGTGGTGCTGGCCACCGCCTTCTGCGTGAACCTGCGCTTCGTGGTGTTCAGCCTGCACCTGCGGCCCTACCTGATGCACCTGCCGCGCTGGCAGCGCCTGGTGCACGGCTACCTGACGGCCGACATCAGCTACGTGCTCTTCACCCGGCGTTTTGCACATCCCACCACCGATGCCGCGGTGCGGCAGGAGCAAAGCGCGTACCTGGCGGGCAACTGCGCGGACAACTGGACCAGCTGGGTGGGCTCGAGCCTGGTGGGCATTGCGCTGGCCAACTTCATTCCCACATACTGGGGCCTGGGTTTTGCCGGCACGCTGTGCCTGGTGGGCATCCTGTGTTCGCTGGCGACGGCGCGCATGCGGGTGCTGGCGGCCGCCGTGGCCGGTGCGGCAGCGGTGGTGGCGTGGTCGCTGCCGCTCAAGCTCAACATCGTGGTGGCGATCGCGGTGGCGGTGATCCTGTGCATGGCGCTTGAAGGCCCGCGTGCTGGCATGCCCGCACAGCGCAAAGGGGCCGGTGGATGAGCGGCGCCACCGACTTCTGGACCCTCGCGGTGATCGCGGGCCTAGCCTGCGTGACGGTGCTGGCGCGCTGCTTCTTCTTCATCCTCGACCGCGACTGGGCGCTGCCGCGTTGGGCCCAGCGCGGGCTGCAGTACGCGCCGATCGCGGCCCTGTCGGCGGTGGTGGTGCCCGAGGTGGTGATGGCGCAAGGCCAGCTGGTGGCCACCTGGCAGGACGCACGATTGTTCGCGGCTGCTGCCGGCGCCGCGGCCTACTTCTGGCGGCGCGATGTGCTGATCACCATCGTCATCGGCATGGTGGTGTACCTGCCGCTGCATCTGGGGCTGGGCTGGTAGCCGCTTCGTAAAATTCGTGTCATGAACATCCTGCGTTTTTCCGATCTGTGCGCGCAAGGCCAGGCCAGCGGTCGGCGTGTCTTCATCCGGGCCGACCTCAACGTGCCGCAGGACGATGCAGGCCGCATCACCGAAGACACCCGCATCCGCGCCTCCGTCCCTTGCATCCGGATGGCCTTGCAGGCCGGCGCTGCGGTGATGGTCACTTCGCACCTGGGCCGCCCGACCGAAGGCGAGTTCAAGCCCGAGGATTCGTTGGCGCCGGTGGCGCAACGCCTGGGCGAACTGCTTGGCCACCCTTACGAAAATGGGGTGCCCTTGATCGCGAACTGGGTCGATGGCGTGAGCGTGCAACCCGGTCAGGTGGTGCTGCTGGAGAACTGCCGCGTCAACAAGGGCGAAAAGAAGAACAGCCCCGAACTTGCGCAGAAGATGGCCGAGCTGTGCGACATCTACGTGAACGATGCCTTCGGCACCGCGCATCGCGCCGAAGGCACCACCTACGGCATTGCGCAGTACGCGCCGGTGGCCTGCGCCGGCCCGCTGCTGGCGGCCGAGATCGACGCGATCACCCAGGCGCTGGCCCGTCCCAAGCGCCCGCTGCTGGCCATCGTGGCGGGCAGCAAGGTGTCGACCAAGCTGACCATCCTGCAGTCGCTCAGCAAGAACGTCGACGGCCTGATCGTGGGCGGCGGCATCGCCAACACCTTCATGCTGACTGCGGGCCTGAAGATCGGCAAGTCGCTGGCCGAGCCCGATCTGGTGAACGAGGCCAAGGCGGTGATCGAGGCCATGAAGGCGCGCGGCGCCGAGGTGCCCATCCCCGTTGACGTGGTGTGTGCCAAGAGCTTTGCCGCCGACGCGCCCGCCACCCTCAAGGCCGCCGACCAGGTGGCCGATGACGACCTGATCCTCGACATCGGCCCGCAGACCGCCCAGAAGCTGGCCGCGCAATTGATGGCCGCCGGCACCATCGTCTGGAACGGCCCGGTGGGCGTGTTCGAGTTCGACGCCTTTGCGCACGGCACCGAGACGATCGCGCGCGCCATTGCCGCGTCCAGCGCCTTCAGCATCGCCGGCGGCGGCGATACCCTGGCGGCGATTGCCAAGTACGGCATCGAGAAGGACGTGGGCTACATCTCCACCGGCGGCGGCGCCTTTTTGGAAGTGCTGGAGGGCAAGACGCTGCCAGCCTTCGAGATCCTGCAAAAGCGCGCGGCGCCCTGACACGCCCTGCACCGCACGGCGGTGCCACGCGAGCGTGTGACAATCGTCATACGTTCACAGGAGTTGTCATGGCCCGTCGTGCCACCAAGATCGTCGCCACCCTGGGCCCCGCGTCCAGCGACGCCGCATTGCTGGAGAAGATGATCTCCGCGGGCGTGAATGTGGTGCGGCTGAACTTCAGTCACGCCAAGGCGCAGGACCACATCGACCGCGCCAGGCTGGTGCGCGAGGCCGCGCACCGCGCCGGCCGCGAGGTGGCCATCATGGCAGACCTGCAGGGCCCCAAGATCCGCGTGGGCAAGTTCGCCGAGGGCAAGGTGATGCTGGAGCCCGGCGCCCCATTCGTGCTGGACGCCGCACGCACCGAGCCCGGCGATGCGCACGGCGTGGGTCTGGACTACAAGGAACTGCCGCGCGACGTGAAGCCCGGCGACGTGCTGCTGCTCAACGACGGGCTGATCGTGCTGACGGTGGAGTCGGTGCGCGACGAGGCGGTGCACACCACCGTCAAGCTCGGTGGCGAGCTGTCCAACAACAAGGGCATCAACAAGCAGGGCGGCGGCCTGACCGCACCGGCGCTGACGGCCAAGGACATGGAAGACATCCGCACCGCGATGAGCTTTCAGGCCGACTACGTGGCAGTGAGCTTTCCAAAAAACGCCACCGACATGGAGATGGCGCGCCAGCTGTGCAATGTGGCGGCGGCCGAGCATCGCCACAAGCCCGCGCTGATCGCCAAGATCGAGCGCGCCGAGGCGATTCCGCGGCTCGAGGAGATCCTGGCCGCCAGCGACGGCATCATGGTGGCGCGCGGCGACCTGGCCGTCGAGGTAGGCAACGCTGCGGTGCCGGCGCTGCAAAAACGCATGATCCGCATGGCCCGCGAGATGGACAAGGTGGTGATCACCGCCACGCAGATGATGGAGAGCATGATCACCAACCCGGTGCCCACCCGCGCCGAGGTGAGCGATGTGGCCAATGCGGTGCTGGATGGCACCGACGCGGTGATGCTGAGCGCCGAGACCGCTGCCGGCAAGTACCCGCTGGAAACCGTGGTGGAGATGGCCAACATCTGCCTGGAGGCCGAGAAGGCCGAGGATGTGCGCCTGGACGCCGACTTCACCGACATGACCTTCGGCCGCATCGACCAGTCGATCGCGATGGGTGCGCTGTTCACCGCGCACCACCTGGGCGCCAAGGCCATCGTGGCGCTGACCGACAGCGGCTCCACCGCGCTGTGGATGAGCCGTCACCGCATCCACATTCCCATCTATGCGCTCACGCCCAAGCTGGCCACGCAGCGCAAGATGGCGCTGTACCGCAATGTGCGCCCGTTGCTGATGGACACAAGCGCCGACCGCGACACCGCGCTCGCGCAGGCCGAAGGTCACCTGAAAAAGCGCGGCATCGTGCAGCCGGGCGATGTGTACGCCATCACCTGCGGCGAGCCCATGGGCGCGCCGGGCGGCACCAACATGCTCAAGATCTGTCGCGCGGCCTGAGCATCAGCGCGCAGGCGCCCGCCAGCGCTGCACACAGCCACGCCGTCCACAGCGTGTGGCTCAGGTGGTGGGCGCCGCGCACCTGCTGCGCCAGCCCCAGCGACACGCCAGCCACCAGCGTACCCGCCAACCACCAGCGCGCCGCGCGCGGTGCATGGCCGCGCAGCGCAAAGTAGCCCGCCAGATGCGCGAACCCGGCCGCGGCATGGCCCGCCGGAAAGCAGCGGCCGGCACCGCCATCGACGATGCCCAGCGCCCAGTGCGACACATGGCGCGCCACGCCGCCGAACTCCGCCAGGTCCCACGGGCAGCTGGTGTGGCTGCGGTTCTTGATGACCGAGATCAGCAGCACCGACAGCAGCGTCACGCCCGCCCACCACAGGCGGCGTGCGCGCGGCAGGCGCCGTTGAATGCCGGTGGGCCACAGCACACCCACCCACAGCCACAGCACCACCGCCCACGAGGCCCAGCGGGGCACCTCGTGCATCCAGAACACAAAGGCGGGGTGGTCGCGCCAGACAAAGCCTGTGGGCGATCCCCACAGGCGTGCCAGGGCCAGGTCATGTCCTCCAAAGTCCCACGCCAGCACCGCCGCCAGCCCGAGCAGCAATACCGCGGCGGTGGCACGACGGAAGTTGATGGGGTGGGCGCTGATACGGTACTGCGATGCCATGCAGTGATACTAAGCGGCGTGCGTTAAGCGTTTCTTTACGTTCGGCCTGCATACTCAGGCTTGTGTTGGGCCCATGCGCCACACATCTGCTGTTCGTCTTGAAGTCATTCCTGAATTTCTCCCTAGGATCGCAAGCGCTGCGGCCCTGGCAGCTGTCGCTGGCGGGCAGCCTGTGGCTCGCGTTGCCTGCGAACTGGGCGCTGTGGCAGCACCTGGGTTCGCTGGAGGCGGTGCGTGGCATGGGCGGGCTGGTGTTCGGCGTCGGCTTTGCGCTGGCGATTGCGGCCACCACGCTGGCACTGCTCAGCGTGCTGGGGTGGGGCCGCTTGCTCAAGCCCACGCTCATCCTGCTGCTGATGGCGGCGGCCTTCGGCGCGCACTTCATGCTCGCCTACGGCATCGTGATCGACGGCAGCATGCTCACCAACGTGCTGCAGACCGATGCGCGCGAGGCGGGTGACCTGCTCAACCTGCGGCTGCTGGCCACCGTGCTGGTGCTGGGTGTGTTGCCAGCCTGGTGGGTGTGGCGGGTGCCGCTGCACCGCCAGCCCGTGCGGCGGCATCTGCTGCACCATTCGCTGCTGCTGGTGGGCAGCGTGTTGGTGTTGCTGGCCTTTGTGGCGGCCAGCTTCCCGACGCTGGCTCCCTTGATGCGCAACCACAAAGAGGTGCGCTATCTGGTCAACCCGCTGAACTCGCTGTACGCGATGGGACAGGCTGTAGCGGGTGAGCGGGCGCAGCGCGTGTCGCCCCTGCAGCCCCTGGCTGAGGACGCTCGCCAGGGCGACCGCTTTGCCACGCACAAGCCGCCTCTGATCCTGTTTGTGCTGGGCGAGACGGCGCGCTCGGACCACTTCTCGCTCAACGGCTACGCGCGCGACACCAATCCGCGGCTGGGCGCTATGACCGACATCGTCAGCTGGCGCCAGGTCATGTCGTGCGGCACCAGCACGGCAGCGTCGCTGCCCTGCATGTTTTCGCACCTGGGCCGCGAGGCCTTTGTGGACAGCAAGGACCGCTTCGAGAACCTGCTGGACGTGCTGCAGCGCGCCGGTCTGGCGGTGCTGTGGGTCGATAACCAGTCGGGCTGCAAGGGCGTGTGCGACCGCGTGCCCACCGTGCCGGCGGCCGAGGTGGCGCGCGCGGCCGGTTGCAGCGGTGACGACTGCATGGACGAGGCGATGCTGCGGGTGCTGGACGAGCGCATCGCCGCGCTGGATGCGCAGCGCGTGACGCGTGGCGTGGTGGTGGTGCTGCACCAGATGGGCAGCCACGGCCCGGCCTACAGCAAGCGCTCGGCCCCGGCGCGCAAGGCTTTCGTGCCTGAGTGCACCACCACCCATTTGCAGAATTGCCGCAGCGAGGAACTGATCAACGCCTACGACAACAGCCTGCGCGAGACCGATCACTTTCTGGCTGAGGCGATCGGCTGGCTGCGCACGCGCGAGCGCAGCCACAGCACCGCGATGCTGTACGTGTCAGACCATGGCGAGTCGCTGGGCGAGAACAACACCTACCTGCACGGCCTGCCGTACGCGATTGCGCCCAAGGTGCAAAAGCATGTGCCGATGGTGGCGTGGTTGTCGCCGGCTATGCAGGCGGCCGCACGGCTGCCGATGGATTGCCTGCAGCGCGACCGCGACCGGCCGCTGAGCCACGACCACCTGTTCCACAGCGTGCTGGGGCTGGCGGATGTGCGCACCCAGGCTTACCGGCCGGCGCTGGACTTCTGGGCGTCCTGCGCCGGCGCCAGCCGGTAAGCGTTGCCAGCCTGGCCGGTGGGTCAGGCCCATGAAAGCCTGGCGCCAAGGCTTGCGCAAGGGTGCGGACGGTAAAATTGCTGCTCTCCGCAACGCTTTCTTCACGGACCCGGCCATGCCCCTCGTCTCCATGCGCGAGCTGCTCGACCACGCAGCCGAGAACAACTACGGCATCCCCGCCTTCAACGTCAACAACCTCGAGCAGGTGCAGGCCGTCATGACGGCGGCCGACGAGGTGGGCGCGCCGGTGATCCTGCAGGCCAGCGCTGGCGCACGCAAGTACGCGGGTGAGCACTTCATCAAGTACCTGATTCAGGCGGCCGCCGAGGCGTGGCCGCACGTTCCGCTGGTGATGCACCAGGACCACGGCACCAGCCCCAAGGTGTGCCAGGGTGCCATCGACCTGGGCTTTGGCTCGGTGATGATGGACGGATCGCTCAAGCAAGACGGCAAGACGCCGGCCGACTTTGACTACAACGTGCAGGTCACGCGCACCGTGGTGGAGATGGCGCACAAGGTGGGCGTCACCGTCGAGGGCGAGCTGGGCTGCCTGGGCAGCCTCGAGACCGGCGAGGCCGGCGAGGAAGACGGCATCGGCGCGGTGGGCAAGCTCGATCACAGCCAGATGCTGACCGACCCCGAAGAGGCCGCGCAGTTCGTCAAGGCCACGCAGCTCGACGCTCTGGCCATTGCGATCGGCACCAGTCATGGCGCCTACAAGTTCACCCGACCGCCCACTGGCGACGTGCTGGCCATCGGCCGCGTCAAAGAGATCCATGCGCGCAGTCCGAACACCCATCTGGTGATGCATGGATCGTCGTCGGTGCCGCAAGACCTGCTGGACATCATCAACCAGTTCGGCGGCAAGATGAAGCAGACCTACGGCGTGCCGGTGAAAGAGATCCAGGAAGCGATCAAGCACGGTGTGCGCAAGATCAATATCGACACCGACATCCGCATGGCGATGACCGGTGCGGTGCGCCAGTTCCAGGCCGAGAACCCCGACAAGTTCGACATGCGCGAGTGGATGAAGCCCGCGCGCGAAGCCGCCAAGGCGATTTGCAAGCAGCGCTACATCGAGTTCGGTTGCGAAGGCCAGGGCGGCAAGATCCAGGCGCGCGGCCTGCAGCGCATGGCGCAGCGTTACGCCCAGGGCGAACTCGCCCAGGTGGTGAATTGACCGCTGCCGCGCTGCACACGTCGTCGCTCCATTCGCTGCCGCTGCTGGCGCGCGGCAAGGTGCGCGACAACTACGAGGTGGGCGACGATCGCATCCTGATGGTGGCGTCCGACCGCATCAGTGCCTTCGACGTGATCATGGGCGAGCCCATTCCCGGCAAGGGCGAGCTGCTGACCACGCTCAGCCTGTTCTGGTTCGACCAGCTTGGCCCCAAGGGCCTGAACCTGTGCCCTATTCATCTGACGGGTGATGCCCCCGAAAGCGTGGTGGCACCGGACGAGGTGGCGCAGGTGCGCGGCCGCTCGATGCTGGTCAAGCGCCTGAAGCCCATCCCGGTGGAGG
>JBJTCL010000048.1:0-11100 GCA_046091865.1 Burkholderiaceae bacterium
GCTGGATCTGCGTGGCGGTCAACGAATAACCCCTGAAGTCGCCCCTGTGCAAGGGCTGTCTCGGCCTCGGGGCCCATCAGCAGCGCCAACGTGGTGCCCGCCCCGGCAGCGAGGCATGTGGCCGCCACCACCGTGGCCGACTGCCAGTGATCCACCGGCCAGCCGGTGCGCGCATCCAGCACATGGCCGTAGCGATGGCCATTCACCTCAATGAAGCGCTCGTAGTCGCCCGAGGTGGCCAGTGCCTGATCAACCAGTGGTACCGTGGCCAGCAGTGCGCCGGGCTTGCGCGGATGACGGATGCCCACCTGCCAGGGCTCGCCGTCAGGCCGCGGGCCGATGGCGACCAGGTCACCGGCCAGTTCCACCAGTGCATGGGTGACGCCGGCCTGGCGCAGCACCCCGGCGGCGCGGTCGGCGGCGTACTCCTTGCCGAAGCCGCCAAAGTCCAGTTCCATGCCCGTTTGCGCCAGGCGCACCCGCCCCTGGCTTGCGCCTGTGTCCGCGCCCGCTTCGTGGCTGCCAGGCTGTGGGCCCCACTGCACCTGTGCCCAACCCACCAAGGGCAGCAGCGCGTCGATCTGCGACGGCATGGGCAGGCTGCCGCCGCGAAAGTTCCAGGCCCGGCGCAGCACGCCGCTGGTGGCATCGACCCGGCCTTCGCTGCTGCGCCACAGGTGGTCGGCAAACCGCAGCAAGGCCAGGGTCTCGGCGTCGCAGGCGACTGGTTCGCCGCCCGCGTTCGCATTGATGTGGCCAATGACGCTGTCGCTGCGGTAGCGTGAATATTTGGCCTCGATGCGCCGCACTTCATCGATGGCGCTTTGGGCCAGCGCGTCGGTGTGTGCGCTGCGTGGCCCTGGCAGTTGCACGCTGGCGGGGCCGCCCATCACGCTGAAGTCGTAGCGTATGGCGCCTGCCACGCCGGGGCTGTCGAAGGCTGCGTCACTCATCGGCCCCAGCGATGCGTGTAACCCACCTGCAGCGTTCGCGCCTTGAAGTCGCGCAGCGCACTGCCGCCCCCACCCATCCAGTCCCAGCCGGTGCGCTGTTCGTAGTGTTCGAGCTTGAAGTACACGCTGGCGTTGGACGGCAGTCGCTTCTCGACCTTGATGCCTGCGGTCACGGCGCCCAGCCCGGCCAGCCGTTGGTCCATGCTGATGAGCGACTGGCCAAAACGGTAACCCGGCGGCAGGTTGGGCCGGTCGGGTTCTGTCGTGTCGGGGGGCGCAAAAAAGCGGGCTGGCGTTTGCGCATACACGCGCAGGCTGGGCGTGATCGTCCAGCCCTGCGGCAACTGCTGTGCCCAGTCGGCGCTGAGGGTGGTGGAGCGGATGCCGAAGCTGTCGCGGTAGCCGCGCAGGCCAGTGCGCAGGGTGGCGTCCAGCGGCTCGAAGCGATGGTTCCAGCGCAGCAACACGGCCGTTTGGCGCTTGGTGTCCGGGCGCAGGTCAAACAGCTTGTACGGGTCGCTGAAGTAACCGCTGCCATTGCCATGCGTGACCTGCAACTGCACGATGTCCACTGGCGTGAGCACCTGGGTGATGCCCATCAGCACCTCATTGACGCGCTTTCGCTGGCCGCTCACGCGACGGTTGACCGGATCAATGCGATCGCGCGTGGCGGACAGGCCCAGGGTCCAGGTGGTGTTCTGGTTGTCGCTGGAGCCGCCGTACAGCAGCGAGGTGCTGTGCGATACATAGTCCGACTCGCGCGACTCGGCCAGGCCTACGGCGAACTTTTGCCGGTGCGCGTAGTGCGAAACGCGCGCATCCACCGCGCGGCGGCGGTCGGTCAGGTCGACCAGCGACGCCGGTGCGGTGTAGTACGCCGGCGACGCACCGGATATGGCATCGATCACGCCATAGGCCTCAAGCACCCAGCGGTCGTTCAGGGGCGCCAGCACGTCGGCGGCGTAGCCATGCACCGTGATGCGGGGGTTGCCAGGCTGGCGGTCCTGGTAATGCATGTAGCGAAAGCCCGCCTCGCCCTCGGTGGGCGCGCTCACAGCCGCAGCCGGCAGCGCCGTGGTGGCGCCCAGAACCAGGGCTGCGGCACCAGCCAGCGACAGCCAGGCATGGCCTGCGTCGGCGCGTGAGTCGTCTTCGGCTAGTTGCACCCGCAGCCTCCGCCGCCAATGCAGGCGCCGCCGCTGGACCCTTCGCGGCTGAAATAGATGTGTTCGCTGTAGCGCGTATCGAGCCGGTCGGTATCAAAGCCCATCTGGGGATGGGCCAGTTGCTCTTTCTGCCAGGCTTGCACCGGCGCGATGGAACAGCCGGTCAGCCCCAAAGACGTACCCAGGGTGACGCCCATCGCAGCGGCGCGCCAGCCCCTTGCAAGCCGAAGGCCTTGCTTCATGACAGCCCAATGCGTGCGCGTATGCCGGCCTCGATGGCGGGCGCGTCCGACGGTGAAAAGCCGCGGTGCGCCCACACCTGGCGGCCTTGCGGATCGATCAGGTAGCTGCTGGGCATGGCCTGGACCTGATACAGCGGTGGCGTGGACTGCCGGGCGTCCCACAGCACGGTGAAGCGTGGCCGATGCTGGGCAATGAAGCGCGCCATTGGCTCCGCCTTGGTGTCCAGACCGATGGCCACGACCTGCAGGCGCTGCGTTGCGAGGCGGTCGGCCAGGTCATTCATCCACGGGAACGACTGACGGCATGGACCACACCAGGAGGCCCAGAAGTCGAGATAGGTCCAGCGGCCACGCAGCGCCGTCAGCGCCAAACGCTCACTGCGGTGCGGTGTGTTGCTGGAGATGTCCCACCGTGGCAGGTCGAACGGCGGTGCATCGCTGGTGCTGGCTGCCGCGGGCCACGAAACCAGGCAGCCTGCCGCCGTGCCCAAGAGGGCCATCGCAGCGCGGCGCGTCGGCTGGTGCAAATGATCAGGGCAGGGCGGCTGGCTCATGGCACACGGCTGACATTTCATATGTACGACAAACCCGTGTCCGCCAGACCCGTCAGGCCGATTTGCGCATCCACCAGCCCGAGGTCGCAAGCCAGCCGGGCGACTTCGGCCACGGGCGTTCCCTGCAGGGCGCCAAGCAGCGACGTCAATTCTTCAGCCGTGGCGCTGCGGCCCAGGGCGTTGACAAACACCTGTCGAATCAGCGTTTCGGTGTTCCAGCCCAGGGCGCCCAAAGCCAATTGGGCCACCTGCGCGAGGCTGTCGCCTCGATCGAAAAGCCCAATCACTGCGCCCACGATCGCCTTATTGGCCAACGGCCCGACGGCTGCCTCGGGGCCGAGCAGCGTGCCAACCAGGCGAGCCGCATCGCGCGCATCCCCGGTGAGGTCCAGCGCCAGCTTGCCGTTGTTGAATTCCACCCGCTCGATATTGCGCAGCCGGTCCACACCGCCGGCGCCCTGCAAGTCGGTGACGAAGTAATACTCGCCGCTTCTCTCCACGCGATAGCGCTCTTGCGGCCCCTGATAGACCACAGTGTCGGTGCCTGCGTTACCGATAAGAAGCTGACTCGAATCGGTGCCTTCAAAGCGCTTGGGCAGGGTGAGATCAATCGTCTGATCGTCGAAGCGGATGTACTCAACGTCGTACAGTTGCGTGCTTTCCGAGCCGGCGCTCGCGCCCGACAGCGCATTGATGTAGGTGATGCCCTCTTCGGTCAGGACGCGATACTGGGCCGCCTGCCCCTGGACAAAGACGGTGTCGATGCCCCCCTTGCCCTGCACGATGTCCCAGCCGCCCAAGGGGTAGATGTCATCGTTGCCGTCAGAGGCGGTGATCACCTCGCGGGTGCGATTGTTTGGTACGCCGTAATAGATTCCCATGTGCAAATTGTGCAGCAGCCACACGGCCGTTGCTGTGACAAAACCCCTGGCGGCCGCGGCTATCCTTACGCACCATGAGCGCCGATGCCCACGTCTCCAAGCAGCCGGAAGTGCCCCCGGCGCCTGTGCTCACCCTCACCCGCCTGACCACCGACTTCATCGAAGACGAAGACCGCATCCGCATCGCCGCCGAAACCGCCGACGGCCAGACGGTGGTGCTGTGGTTCACCCAGCGCCTGCTGCTGCGCCTGGTACCGCAACTGATCAAGTGGCTGGAGCCGAACGCGCCAGGGCGGCCCGACGCGCAGCACCTGGCGCAGCAAGGCTTTGCCCAGGACGCCGCGCGCGCGGGCCTGCGCGCCGAGCCTTCAGTGGCTGCGCAGTCGGCACGCCTGCAGACGCGCGTGGATGCCGTGGACGTGACGCAGTCGCCTGCCGTGCTGCAGATGGTATTCCGCGGCCCCGACTTGCCGCAGGGCGCGCGCCTGACGATGGAGGCGCAGCCGCTGCGTCAATGGCTGGGCATCCTGCACGACCGTTGGACGCGGGCGCAGTGGCCGCAACAGGTATGGCCGGGCTGGATGGCGGGCGCGCAGGCACCGCTGTCAGGCGCTGCCGCCGACGGGGTGCGCTTGCACTAGCCGCGGGTCGGGCACCGCCACGGCCACCGGCGTCTCGGTTGCGGTGCCGCCCACCCCCGCACACGGCATCTGACACATCTCCCGCCCCTGCACCGGTCAGGCGCGGTTGAAGGTGACCACATGGTCCACCTCGGCGCGGATGCCGATCCATTCGCCGATTCTGTGGTCGTGGTGGCTGGGCACATGGGCCAGCACCGTCTCGCCGGTTTTCAGGCGCAGGGTGTACAAGAACTCGGAGCCGCGGAACGCCTTGCGGATGATCTCGGCCTTCACCGGCGCGTCGTCGTCATGAACGATGTCGTCGGCGCGCAGCAGCAGGTCGCATTCGCCGTTGGCAAAGCCGCAGGGCAGGGGCGCTTCGGCCACGTCGGTCAGTTCGCCCAGCGGGGTGGACACGACGATGTGCTGGTTCACCTCGCGCAGCTTGGCGGGCGTGAACACGCCGTGGCCGATGAAGTCCGCCACAAAGCGGGTGGCCGGGCGGTGGTACAGGGTGTAGGCGTCGTCCCACTGGTGCAGCCGGCCTTCGTGCATCACGCCGATGGCGTCGCCGATGGCAAAGGCCTCGAGCTGGTCGTGGGTGACAAACAGGGCGGTGGCGCCGGCGTCCTTCAGGATGCCGCGCAGCTCGTGCGCCAGCCGCTCGCGCAGCTCCACATCGAGGTTGGAGAAGGGCTCGTCCAGCAGCAGCAGTTGCGGCCGCGGCGCCAGGGCACGGGCCAGCGCCACGCGCTGCTGCTGGCCACCCGACAGTTCATGCGGAAAGCGCTTGTGCGACGTCTGCAGGCCCACCAGCGCCAGCACCTCGGCCACGCGGGTGTCGCGCTCCAGGTGCGGCAGGCGGGCAATGCCAAAACCCACATTGCCCGCCACATCAAGGTGCGGAAACAGCGCGTAGTCCTGAAACACCATGCCTACGCGGCGCTTCTCGGGCGCCAGGTTCTGCCCGGCGCGGCTGACTACCTGCCCTGACAGCCGGATCTCGCCGCCGGTGGCCGGCTCCAGCCCGGCAATGGCGCGCAGCAGCGTTGTCTTGCCGCAGCCCGAGGGGCCGATCAGCACGCCGATGTCGCCCGCCGGCAGGCCAAACGACACATGGTCCACCGCGGCGCGGCTGCGCCCGGGGTACTGCACCTGCAGATCGACCACGTCGAGAAACATGCCCAGATTCTAAATGAATACAATTCTTATTTGCATCTTGCCCGTGATGAGATTGACCTTGCGCTGGCCCGCCATCCCCCTGCTGCTGCTGGCCGCCGGCTTGGTGCTGCCGGTGCTGGCGGTGCTGGGTTCGTGGCTGCAGTGGAACGCCGGCAGTGCGCAGATCCTGGGCGAGATGGCGCAAACCGTGCTACCAGAGTACGCACTGACTTCGTTGATCCTGTGCGTGGTGGTGGCGCTTGGCGTGGCACTGGTGGGGGGCGCTGCGGCCGCTGCTGTGACACTGTTCGACTTTCCGGGCCGCCGCCAGCTGGAATGGGCACTGCTGTTGCCCCTGGCCATGCCCGCCTACGTGGTGGCCTATGCGTACACCGACTTTCTTCAGTTCAGCGGGCCGCTGCAAACCGCCCTGCGCGACACGCTGGGCCTGCGCGGGCGGGTGTTTCCCGAAGTGCGCAATGTGGGCGGCGCGGCCTGGGTGTTCGTGTTCTCGCTGTACCCCTATGTCTACCTGCTGGTGCGCACCGCGCTCACCGAGCGGGCCAACCATTTGATGGAAGCCGCGCGGCTGCTGGGCGCACCGCTGTCGCGCCGCATCCGCGAGGTGGCGCTGCCGCTGGCCCGGCCCGCGCTGGCCGCCGGCGTGGCGCTGGCGCTGATGGAGACGCTGGCCGACTTCGGCGTCAGCAGCTACTTTGGCATCCAGACCTTCACCGCCGGCATCTACAAGGCCTGGCTGGCGATGGACAACCGCATCGCCGCCGCGCAACTGGCCACGCTGCTGCTGCTGGTGGTGCTGGTGCTGCTGTGGCAAGAGCAGCGCGCGCAGCGGCGCATGCGCTTTGCCGCGGGCCGTGGCGCTCGCGCGGGCTCGGCCGAATCGCAGCCGGTGATGCTGCGTGGCGGCGCGCGCTGGCTGGCCTGGGCGCTGTGTGGCGTGCCGGTACTCGCGGGTTTTGTGCTGCCGGTGCTGTTCATGCTGCGCCCGCTGGCGGCCGACTGGGCGGTGCTGCCCTGGGACCGCTTTGCCGAATGGGCCTTCAACAGCCTGCGCCTGGGGTCGACTGCGGCCGTGCTGGCGGTGGCCGCCGCGCTGCTGCTGGCCTGGCGGCTGCGTCGCAGCGCCGATGCGCTGACGCGCGGGGTGGTGCAGTTGGCCAGCCTGGGCTACGCGGTGCCTGGCGCGGTGGTGGTGGTGGGGCTGCTGTTGCCGGTGGGCTGGCTGCAGCAGGCCGCCCCGCAACTCAATGCCGGCTTCTGGATCACCGCCACGGTGATGGGCGTGGTGTGGGCGTATCTGGTGCGCTTCTCGTCGGTGGCGCTGCAGGCGGTGCAAAGCGGCTATGCGCGCATTCCCGCCAGCCTGGACGATCAGGCGCGCATGCTGGGCACCACCGGCATCGCGCTGCTGCAGCGGGTGCACTGGCCGCTGCTCAGGCGATCCACCGCGGCGGCGGCGCTGCTGGTGTTCGTGGACGTGATGAAGGAACTGCCCGCCACGCTGGTGCTGCGCCCGTTCGACACCGACACGCTGGCAGTGGTGGCCTACCAGCTGGCCCGCGACGAGCGCCTGGGCGAGGCGGCGCTGCCCTCGCTGGCGCTGGTGCTGGTGGGCTTGATCCCGGTGCTGATGCTCAGCCGCGCGATCACGCGGCGCGATTGAGCCCTGCGGCACAATCCCGTGAGTTTTGTGCCATCGCCCGTTTGCTGACATGACCGATCCTTCTGCAGCCCCCGCTTCCCTGGCCGCCATCGCCCCGCGCGACAAGGCCGAGATCCTGGCCCAGGCGCTGCCCTACATCCGCAAGTACCACGGCAAGACGCTGGTCATCAAATACGGCGGCAACGCCATGACCGACCCCGAACTGCAGGCCGACTTTGCCGAAGACGTGGTGCTGCTCAAGCTGGTGGGCATGAACCCGGTGGTGGTGCACGGCGGCGGCCCGCAGATCGAGACCGCACTCAACCGCCTGGGTAAGAAGGGCGAGTTCATCCAGGGCATGCGCGTGACGGATGCCGAAACCATGGAGGTGGTGGAGTGGGTGCTGGCCGGCGAGGTGCAGCAAGACATCGTGGGGCTGATCAACCAGGCTGGCGGCAAGGCCGTGGGCCTGACCGGCCGCGACGGCGGGCTGATCCACGCGCGCAAGCTGCGCCTGTTGGACCCGAAAGACCCGAGTATCGAGCACGACGTGGGCCAAGTGGGCGACATCGTCGGCATCGACCCTGCGGTGGTGAAGGCGCTGCAGGACGACGCCTTCATCCCTGTCATCAGCCCGATCGGCTTTGGCGAGAACAACGAGAGCTACAACATCAACGCCGATGTGGTGGCCGCCAAGCTGGCCACCGTGCTGCAGGCCGAGAAGCTGGTGATGCTGACCAACATCAAGGGCGTGCTGAACAAGGCGGGTGAGCTGATCACCGAACTCACGCCGCGCCAGATCGACGAGCTGATCGCCGACGGCACCATCAGCGGCGGCATGCTGCCCAAGCTGGCCGGCGCCATCGACGCCGCCAAGAGCGGCGTGAACGCGGTGCACGTGGTCGACGGCCGCGTACCGCATGCGATGCTGCTGGAGATCCTGACCGATCAGGCCTACGGCACGATGATCCGCAGCCACTAACGCAGGTCAGCGCATCGCCTGCCGCAGGCGCTGCGTCACCCCTGTGCCACCCCTGTGCGAGAATGAATCGAACCCGGTCGAATGCCCATGTCCGACGCCGAAGCCCCCGCCGACCCCAGCCCTGACGCCGCCGCGCGCCCGGTGCGCAAGCGGCCCAAGCCCGGCGAGCGCCGCGTGCAGATCCTGCAGGCGCTGGCGTCCATGCTCGAGCAGCCCGGCGCCGAGCGCATCACCACCGCTGCGCTGGCCGCGCGGCTGGACGTGAGCGAGGCCGCGCTGTACCGCCACTTCGCCAGCAAGGCGCAGATGTTCGAGGGCCTGATCGACTTCATCGAGCAAAGCGTGTTCGGCCTGGTCAACCAGATCACCGAGCGCGATGAAGCCGGTGCCGCGCAGGCCGGCCGCATCGTGGCGATGCTGCTGCAGTTCGGCGAGAAGAACCCCGGCATGACCCGCGTGATGGTGGGCGATGCGCTGGTGCACGAGAACGAGCGCCTGCAGCAGCGCATGAACCAGTTCTTCGACAAGATCGAGGCAGCGCTGCGGCAGGTGCTGCGCAGCGCTGCCGAAGCCCACGGATCGGCCACGCCCACCGTGGACGCCAGCGTGCGTGCCTCGGTGCTGACCGCCTTTGCGGTGGGCCGCCTGCAGCGCTTTGCGCGCTCGGGCTTCAAGCGCTCACCGGGCGAGCACCTCGACGCCAGC
Organism: Burkholderiaceae bacterium; assembly: GCA_046091865.1. Lineage (GTDB taxonomy): Bacteria > Pseudomonadota > Gammaproteobacteria > Burkholderiales > Burkholderiaceae_C > JBDLRH01. The sequence goes on from JBJTCL010000048.1 coordinate 8,928, forward strand.
CTCGCCAGCCTGCTTGGCTGACCTCGGCATCACGCTGGCCGGCGAACAGCTCGGCCTGCTGCCCGAGGGCGCGCTGTGGTGGCCCGCCCAGCGCCTGCTGATGGTGGCCGACGCGCACATCGGCAAGGCGGTGAGCTTTCGCCGCCTGGGTGTGCCGGTGCCGCAGGGCACCACCACCGAAACCCTGGACGCCATCACCGCGGCTGCCGCGCGCACCGCTGCGCAGCGCATCGTGTTTTTGGGGGATCTGCTGCACTCGGCGCGCTCGCATGCACCCGACACGGTGGCGGCGCTGGCGGCATGGCGCGCGCGGCAAGCCCACTTGCAGCTGACGCTGGTGCGCGGCAACCACGACGACCGCGCAGGCGACCCGCCGGCTGCGCTGGGCATCGAGGTGACGGACGGCCCGTTGCGCATCGGCCCCTGGGCGCTGTGCCACCACCCCGAGCCGGTGGCCGGGGCCTACGCCATCGCCGGCCATTGGCATCCGTGCGTGGTGATCGGCGGCCGCGCGCGCGAGCGTCTGCGCCTGCCGTGCTTCTGGTTCGGCAGCGAGGCCGATCACGCGGTGGGTGTGTTGCCGGCCTTCGGCGCCTTCACCGGCATGCATCCGATCGAGCGGCGCGCGCGCGACCGGGTGTTTGCGGTGGCGGGCGAGGTGGTGCGCGAGGTGTGAATGAAGGCTTGACGAGGGGCAAGCGTTCGGCCCCCTCACACCTTCTTCACAGCTTCAGCGTGACGCCCACCTTCGCGCCCGCCTGAACGATTTCGCCCCAGGTGGTGTCGTCGACGGCGATGCCGGCGGCGTTGCGCTCGACACGCGCGCGGCGCTCGGGCTCGCCGGCCAGCATCACGCCGTCGTCGCCCTCATCCCCCTGGGCTTGCGGGCTGAGCCGCAGCCAGTCGGCAAACGCCTGCGCCTCGCGCTCAAAGGCCTGGCGGGTGCCCAGCCTGTCGGCGTCGATCACGATGGCCAGCATGCCGTTGATGACGGCGCGTGCGTTGTCGGGTGCGCGGTGCCAGGTGCCGCTGCCCGTCAGTGCACCGCCCAGCAACTCGCATGCTACCGCCAGCCCGTAGCCCTTGTGCTCGCCAAACGGCAGCAGCGCACCCAGGCCACCGCCGGGCTGCGGCACCACCACCACGCCGGGGTCGGTGGTGGGCTGGCCGTGTTCGTCGATCAGCATGCCGGACTCCACCCGCCGACCCTCGTTGTGGGCCACGCGCATCTTGCCCTGCGCTACGCGGCTGGTGGCGAAGTCCAGCACGAAGGGTTCGCGCCCGCCCATCGGGATACCGATGCAGCAGGGGTTGGTGCCAAAGCGGCCATCGCCGCCGCCGTAGGGCGCCACGATGGGCCGCGACAGCACATTCACAAAATGGATGGACACCAGCCCCTGCGCCACCGCCATCTCGGCGTAGTGGCCGATGCGCGCCAGGTGATGCGCATGGGCCACCGACAGGATGCAGCTGCCGTGTTGCCGCGCGCGATCGATCGCCATCTGCATGGCCTGCGCACCTACCACCTGGCCGTAGCCGCGCTGGCCGTCCACCGACAGCAGCGCACCGCTGTCCAGCAGCACGCGGGCGTTTTGATTGGGCAGCAGGCCGCCTTCGAGCACCGCGTCCACATAGCGCGGCAGCATGCCCACGCCGTGCGAATCGTGCCCGCTCAGATTGGCCAGCACCAGATGGTCGGCCACCTGCGCGGCCTCGGTTTTGTGGCTGCCCGCCGCAAGCAGCACGGACGCCACCTGCGCCCGCAGCGCGTCGGCTTTCAACAGGGTGGCCATGGCGCTTACATCACCGCGCCGACCTGCCAGGGCACGAACTCGCTTTGTCCGTAGCCGTGCAGTTCGCTTTTGCTCTTGGTGCCCGACGCAGTGGCCAGCACCAGCTCAAAGATGCGCTGACCCATCTGCTCGATGGACGCGCTGCCGTCGATGATCTCGCCGCAGTTGACGTCCATGTCGTCCTGCTGCCGCAGCCAGAGCGCGGTGTTCGTGGCGAGCTTGATGCTCGGGCTCGGCGCGCAGCCGTAGGCCGAGCCGCGGCCGGTCGTGAAGCAGATCAGCGTGGCGCCGCCGGCCACCTGGCCGGTGGCGGAGATCGGGTCGTAGCCCGGCGTGTCCATGAACACCAGCCCGCGCTCGCGGACCGGCTCGGCATATTC
>JBJTCL010000049.1:0-16468 GCA_046091865.1 Burkholderiaceae bacterium
TTGGGGTTCTTGGCGCGCGGCCCCGCGGGAAACAGGCGGTCGTCGTCAATCCGTCGGATCTTGGCGCGTTCGTTCAGCAGGTCCAGTGCCTTACCGACGATGGGCAGTATTCTGCGTTCGCCGTTCTTGGTGTCTACCAGCAGCGCGGTACGCTTTTTTAGGTCGATCTGCGGCCAACGCAGACCCATCACTTCGGACTGACGCGCTCCGGTGGACAAGGCCAACAAGACCGCCAGTAACAGGTCGGTGTTCTTGGAGTCTTCGCAAGCCTTCAGCAGCTTGGGTAGTTCGTCTTCGGTCAGGTATCGAACGCGACCGCTAGGTTCTGACAGCTTGGTGACGCGCCGCATCGGGTTGTCGTCCAGCCACTCCAGTTCCTTAACGGCGTAGGTCAGCACCGACGACAGTGCGGCCAGATAGCGATTGACGTCTGCGGGGCTGCGCGCTGCCGTGCCACGTGCCTTTGGTGTGGCCTTCAGTTCGTCGCGCAGTTCCTTGATCTTGCTGGTTTGCAAGTCCGACAGCAGCAGCTTGCCGATGCGCTCGTTCCAGAAGTCCGGGCGCTTTGATACCGACCGGGCGCTCTTGAGCTTGGGTAGGGCGTCTTTCCTGTAAGCCGTGATCAGTTCGCTGACCGTGTGGCGCTTGGATGCGCCGAAGTACCGATTCGCCTTCAGGTCCGACTCGGTCTGCGTGGCCCAGTTCTTCGCGTCCGTCAGGCGCGTGAAGGTGGCAGTCACCGGCTCATAGCCGCGCAACCTGACCTTCACCCTGTAGCTGGTCGAACCGTCGTCGTTGACACGCTTTTCGATGCTTGCCATCTGGCCCCCTGAATCGTTGGGAACAGTCTGGCGACGGCAGGTGAAAAGTGCAACAACGGAACACTAATCCGTAGGCCTGTTCTTTTAAGTCATTGATTTTTATTGATTATTTTCATGGTCACGCGCTCGGCGGGGCACTCTTGGGGCAAGAACCGCAAAAAATGGTGGAAATGGGGGCTTCGACCGCCGGGTCGGTGGGCGCTGCGTTGCGCCGATGTGATGCTAGCTTGTTCTCGGGCGGTGTCCCGCTAGTGCCCCGCGGCGCATTCAGGCAAGAAAAAAGCCACCAACGCTTTTGGCGTAAGTGGCTGATTTCAAAGGGGTTTTACTGGTGGCGCTTCACGGATTCGAACCGCGGACCTGTGGATTATGATTCCATCGCTCTAACCGACTGAGCTAAAGCGCCAGAGCCCAGCATTATATCCGGCCACATCACTTTTGCTGCATGCCGTTCAGGTAGGCCAGCAGCGCCAGGATGCGGTTGCGGGCCGACCATTCGGGGTTCTGGTCGCCGCGGCGCTTGGCCTGATCGCGAAACTCCTGGCCCCACACGGGCATTTCGCGCGAGCCATGCGGGCCGATGCTGACGCTCGACCGTCCGTCGATCATCTCCCACACCAGTTGTTCCGGAAACGCGCCGCCGTTGCGCTTGGCAATCGTCGTCAGGTCGCTGGGCGCGACGGTCAGAAACGGCTTCATCGGTCCGTCGCCGCGCCCGCCCATGCCGTGGCAACTGGCGCAGTGTGTCTCGTAGGCACGCTGGCCGGCGTCCACGCGCGCGGCGCTCTCGCGCTGCTGCACCCGTTGCTGCATCTGCTGCTGCATCGGCTGCTGCATGTGTGGATGCTGGGGCTGTGGCATTTGCGCCATCTGTGCGTGCGCGCTCGGTGTCATGGCCAAGGCCACGGCAGCGCCAAGGAGCGCGCTGGCAATCAGTGCAGTCATGCGGTGGTGGGTGTTCATGGTCTCTCCTTGGGTGTCGGATCACTTTTGCTGCAGGCGGCCGACGTACTCCAGCAGCAGCAGCACGCGGGCGCGGGTGTAGGCCTCGGGGTCGTAGGGCACATCCATGTAGTAGTTGGCGGCGGTTTCGCGATACACGCTGCCCCACACCGGCATATCGCGCGTGCCATGCGCGGCAATGCCGTCGCCGGTGATCGAGTCGTACAGCCGCGCCATGGGCAGCACGCCGCTGTTGCGTTTGGCCAGTTGCGTCAGGTCGGGCGGGCTTTTGCGCAGCAACTCGGCCTTACCCAGATCGATCGGCCGCACCGACTGCGCAGGCGACCGCGGCTGGCCAGGCGCCTGTGTTTGCGCCAGAGCGCTCGTGGTGAAAGCACCTGCGGTGAACGCGCCCCAAGCCAGGGTGGCGCAGGCGGCCGCAGTGGCCACCGATGGGGCGCGGCGCAGGCCGCTGGCCCGGGGCCGATGGGGGGTGTGCTGGAGGGGCGTTGCGGTGTCCACGGAGGCTCCTTGCAATGCGGACGCGGCATGCGTCCGTTGCAGGGCATTGTGGAAACCGCTGTGGTGCTGCGCGTTGAGCGCAGTCAGCCGATCAACGCCGGTGTGCGTGACTCGCGGTCACGCCTTGCGCCGGCGCGGTGCTTACTTGTGCTGGAAAGCGGCCTTGCGCTTGTTGACGAAGGCGTCCATGCCTTCTTTCTGGTCGCTGGTGGCAAACAGCGCGTGGAACAGCCGGCGCTCGAACATGATGCCGTCGGCCAGCGTGCCCTCGAACGAGCGGTTCACCGACTCCTTGGCGGCCATCGTCGCCACTTGCGAGTAGTCGCAAATTTGCAGCGCAGCACCCAGCGCTTCGTCCATCAGCTTGTCCAGCGGCACCACGCGGCTGACCAGGCCGCTGCGCTCGGCCTCGGTGGCGTCCATCATGCGGCCGGTCAGGGCCAGGTCCATCGCCTTGGACTTGCCGATGGCGCGCGGCAGGCGCTGCGTGCCGCCCGCGCCGGGAATGATGCCCAGCTTGATTTCGGGTTGGCCGAACCGGGCGTTGTCGGCGGCGATGATGAAGTCGCACATCATGGCCAGCTCGCAGCCGCCGCCCAGCGCAAAGCCGCTGACCGCAGCGATCACCGGTTTGCGGACGGTGCGGATGGTTTCCCAGTTGCGGGTGATGTAGTCGCCCTTGTAGACGTCGGCAAAGGTGTAGGTGGCCATGGCGCCGATGTCTGCGCCCGCGGCAAAGGCCTTCTCGGAGCCGGTGACGATCATGCAGCCGATGGCCTCGTCGGCGTCGAAGGCCTTGAGCGCGTGGCCCAGCTCGTCCATCAGCTGGCCGTTCAGGGCATTGAGCTGCTTGGGGCGGTTGAGCGTGACGATGCCAACCTTGCCGGCTTCGGTGCGCACCGTGATGAGTTCGTAGGTCATGGCTTCTCCTGAGTCGTGCCGTGTGGAATGCCACGACACTATACCCAAGCACCGCAATTAGCCGACCGGGCGGTCGGCTAATGTTACAGTCCCGGCCGAGGAGATCCGCATGACCGACACATCCACCGTGCTGTACGAAGCACGCGGCGCCGTGGCGCTGATCACGCTGAACCGCCCGCAGGCGCTCAACAGCTTCACCCGCCAGATGCACCACGAACTGTGGGCGGTGCTCGACCGCGCCGAGGCTGACGCCGCCATCCGCGCCATCGTGTTCACCGGTGCGGGACGCGGCTTTTGTGCGGGTGCCGATCTGGCCGAGTTCGACTTTGCGCCGGGGGACGACCTGGTGCAGCGCGCCGACCCGGGCCCGGTGATCGATCAGGCCTTCAACCCCACCACGCGGCGGCTGCAAAACCTGCGCGTGCCCACGGTGTGCGCGGTCAACGGCGTGGCGGCCGGCGCGGGCATGTCGTTTGCCATGGCCTGCGACATCTCGATTGCCTCCAGTGCCGCCAGCTTCATTCAGGCCTTCAGCAAGATCGGGTTGATTCCGGACGCCGGCAGCACATGGCTGTTGCCGCAGCGCGTGGGCATGCAGCGCGCCATCGCGCTGGCCATGACCGGCGACAAGCTGCCTGCCGACAAGGCGTTGCAGTTCGGCTTGGTGCACGAGGTGGTGGACGGCGATCCGCAGGCCTGCGTGGACGCGGCGCTGGCGCTGGCGCAAAAGCTTGCGGTGATGCCCACCAAGGCGCTCGTGGCCACGCGCCACATCCTGCGCGACAGCACCATGCGCACGCTGCACCAGCAGCTGGATGTGGAGCGCGACACGCAATCGGCGCTGGGCAAGACGCACGACTACATCGAAGGCGTGATGGCCTTCCGCGAAAAGCGAGCCCCCCGCTTCAAGGGCGAATGAGCCGCGCCATGACCGACAACGCCACCATCACGCCGCAAGAGCGCGCCCGCCGCGTGGGCACCACCATGTGGGCCAACGACATTGCGTCCAAGGACACCATGGGCATGGAACTGCTGAGCGTGGAGCCCGGGCGGGCGCTGATCCGCATGGCGGTGAAGAGGCTGCACCTCAATGGCCACGGCATCTGCCATGGCGGCTTCATCTTCACGCTGGCCGACACCACCTTTGCGTTTGCCTGCAACAGCCACAACAAGAACGCGGTGGCCGCCGGCTGCAGCATCGAATTTTTGCGGCCCACGCACGAAGGCGACGTGCTGACCTGCGAAGGCGTCGAGCAGACGCTGTCGGGCCGGCACGGCATCTACGACATGAAGGTGACCAACCAGCGCGGCGAAACCGTGGCGCTGTTTCGGGGCAAGAGCGCGGTGATCCAGGGCACCGTGTTCCCCGAGTGAAACCATCACCACCGATCACCCCTGACAGCGACCGCAGCGAAAGGCCCGTGCCATGAGCACTTTCCCATCCTCTTTTGCGCTGGAGCCGATCGAGAAGGCCAGCATCGATGAATTGCGCGCGCTGCAGCTCAAGCGGCTGCAGGCCACCTTGCGCCACGCGTATGCCCATTCGCCGGTGTACCGCGCCAAGTTCGATGCGGCAGGGGTGCACCCCGACGACTGTAAGTCGCTGGCTGACCTGGCGAAGTTTCCCTTCACCACCAAGAAAGACCTGCGCGACAGCTATCCGTTCGGCATGTTTGCGGTGCCGCGCCAACAGTGTTCGCGCATCCATGCGTCCAGCGGCACCACCGGCAAGCCCACGGTGGTGGGCTACACCAAGAACGACATCGACACCTGGGCGCATGTGATGGCACGCAGCATCCGCGCGGCTGGCGCGCGGCCCGGCGACATGGTGCATGTGAGCTACGGCTACGGCCTGTTCACCGGCGGGCTGGGTGCCCACTACGGCGCCGAGCGGCTGGGCCTGACGGTGGTGCCCTTTGGCGGCGGCCAGACCGAAAAGCAGGTGCAGCTGATTCAGGACTTCAAGCCCGACCTCATCATGGTGACGCCCAGCTACATGCTGGCGATTGCGGATGAGTTTGAGCGCCAGGGCATCGACCCCAAGAGCTGCAGCCTGCGCCTGGGCATCTTTGGCGCCGAGCCGTGGACCAACGACATGCGCGTGGCCATCGAGCAGCGCGTGGGCATGGACGCGGTGGACATCTACGGCCTGAGCGAGGTGATGGGCCCCGGCGTGGCCAACGAATGCGTGGAGACCAAGGACGGCCCCACCATCTGGGAAGACCACTTCTACCCCGAGATCATCAACCCCGATACCGGCGAACCGGTGGCCGATGGCGAGATGGGAGAACTGGTGTTCACCAGCCTCACCAAGGAAGCGCTGCCCATCATCCGCTACCGCACCCGCGACCTCACGCGCCTGCTGCCCGGCACCGCGCGCACCATGCGCCGCATGGCCAAGATCACCGGCCGCAGCGACGACATGATGATCGTGCGCGGCGTCAATGTGTTCCCCAGCCAGATTGAAGAACTGATCCTCAAACGCGTGGAACTGTCGCCGCACTATGTGTGCATCCTGAGCAAGGACGGCCCGATGGATGCGCTGACGGTGGCGGTGGAAACGCGCCCCGGCATCGCGCCCGACAGCGCGGCCGCCAAGCAGGCGGCGCAGGCGCTGGCGTACGACATCAAAACCTATATCGGCAGCAGCGCCAGGATCGAGCTGCGCGATGAGGGCGGTGTGGAGCGCAGCGTCGGCAAGGCCCGGCGGGTGATCGATCAGCGGCCCAAGTGAACAGGCAAGGCTGCAGCTTGCCCTAGCGTGCGGCCTGCTCGATCTGGTCGATGGTCAGGTCGAGCCAGGCTTCGTCGCCAAAGGCGATGCGGATGCGCGCCGGCAGGTGCTGCAACGAGGGCGCAAACCACATCTGCGCAGTGATGTTGCCGCGTGGCCGCTCGATCCGGCGCGGCACCAGCGGCCACGCCTGCACGTCGCCCCAGCGCCGTGTGGCCACTGACTCGGGCGCCCGCACGTCGTAGGTCCATTCGTCCACGCCACCAGGCCGCGCCATCCAGAAGCGCACCGCCTCGCCTTCGGCCAAGCGCTGCAGGCCGCTGGCAAAGCGGTGCGACAGCGCAACGAACTGGCTGGCCGTGTCCAGCACGCCCTCGGGGCGCGACAGCACCGTGCCATTGCCCAGCACCACCTCGCGCGCGGCCAGGCGCACTGCGCGCGTACGGTTGGGCATCTGCTCCTGGTAGATCTCGGGCTGCAGGCGGTCATTGACGATGCGCCCCTGGCTGGTGAGCGTGACGCGGATGAACAGCGCAAGCCGGATCGCGATCTGCACCTGGTAGCGGTCGTCCACGCGCTGCCACGTCACCTGCGCATCGCCTTCGACCGGCCCGCGAAACTGGCCTTGCAGGCGATAGCTCAGCCGCGTGTCGGCCGGCCATGCTGCGTAGGGGTCGGGTGCCGGGGCGGTGTTGACGGCGGGCGCGGTGGCACTTGCGTCCGGGATGGGCTGCGGTGCGGCGTCGGGTGTGGCGGTGGTGCCAGGTGCGTCCGATGCGGCAGCCATGGCCTGTGTGGCGGCGTCTGCATCCGAATCTGCCGCGACAGATTCGGCGGTGACATCGGCGGTGACATCGGCGGTGACTTCGGCCGACACGGTGGCGTCTTGCGGGGGCACCACCCGCGCCGCAGGGTCAGCCGGTGCAGACGCCACGGGAGCCGGTGTCGTGCGCGGCGTTGCGCGTGGCCTTGGCGCGGTGGCCGGCTGTGCTGGCGCGATCACGCGCGTGTACATCGGTGCCGCAAAACTGTGCAGCGCCACCTGCGCCTCGCGCCAGGCCAGCAGCGGTTCAATCCACCACCACGCGGCGGCGTGCAGCAGCAGGGCCAGCGCCAGTGCGGCGCCCAGGGCCCATCGGGAAGCGGGGATGGGCGTCAGCGCGGACCGGCGAGCCACGGTGCGGCCAGCGCAGCGTCGCGCAGCGCCAGGCGACGCGTGGTGACAGGGTTGCCCATTTCCAGCGGCAGGCGCAGCAGCCGCGCGTCGCGCGACACCAGCGCCACCAGCTTGCGATGCGATGCGGCGTACAGCGGCAGGTCATCGAGCCTCGACAGGCGCCAGCCCTGGCCGGCCACCTCCACGCCCAGCCATTCGTCACCCGCACAAAAGCCCGCGCGCTCCGCCACACCGCCGCGCAGCACGTTCTTCACCATCACCGCGCCGCCGGCATCCACACTGCGCAGGCCCAGCCGGTGCTGCCACTGCGCGGCGTCGTCGTGCACGTCCACCCCAAGCCGGGGCAGCAAGTCGGCCAGCGGCAGTTCGTGCGTGCCATGCACCCACTGCCCGAACTCGCGCGCCAGGCTGCGGCCGGCGAGTTCGTGCAGCACTGCCAGCACATCGGCCTCGCTGATCGGCCCGCCGGCAGACCGCTCCCACAGCGTGCGCATCACCTCGTCCAGCGTGGTGCGGCCCTCGGCGCGCAGCGTCAGGTCCAGGCACAGGGCCACCAGCGCGCCCTTGCTGTAGTAGCTGATGGTCTGGTTGGGGGTGTTCTCGTCCTGGCGGTAGTACTTCACCCAGGCATCAAAGCTGGCCTGCGCCACCGACTGCACCAGTCGGCCCGGGGCCTGATCCACCTGGTTGATGGTCTTGTTGAGCAGCTTCAGGTAGGTGCTGTTGTCGATCAGGCCGCAGCGGCGCAGCAGCAGGTCGTCGTAATAGCTGGTGAAGCCCTCAAAGAACCACAGCAGCTGCGTGTAGTTCTCGCAGGTGTAGTCGTAGCGCGCGAACTCGGCCGGCCGCATGCGCTTGACGTTCCAGGTGTGAAAGTACTCGTGGCTGATCAGGCCCAGCAGCGTGATGTAGCCGTCGCTCTGGCGTGCGTCGCCCACGCGCGGCAGGTCGCGCCGGCCGGCAATCAGCGCGGTCGAGTGCCGATGCTCCAGCCCGCCGTAGCCATCGTTTACCACGTTCAGCAAGAACAGATAGCGGTCAAACGGGGGCTTGCGCCGGCCATGCCAGAAGCGGATCTGCTGTTCGCAAATGCGCTGTGCATCGGCCACTAGCCGTGCGCCGTCCAACGACGCGGCCGCACCGGCCACCACGAAGCGGTGCGGTACGCCACACGCACGGAACTCGGCCGACCAGAACGCACCCATCTCCACCGGGCTGTCGGCCAGTTCGTCGTAGTCGCTGGCCAGGTAGCGGCCAAAGCCGCGCGCGTTCACCCTGACGGGCAGCAGGCTCGTGGCCAGTTCCCACTTGGCCAGCGCCGGGTGGGCTGCCTGCGTGGTGGCGTCGATCACCACCTGCAGTTCATGCGGCAGGCTTTCGTGGCCGTGCGCGCGCAGGCACAGGCTGGTGGGATTGAAGAAGCCGCGCGCCGGGTCGAGCCATGCCGTGCGCACCGAGGTGTCAAAGGCGCACACCGCATAGCGCAGCACCAGCGCCTGGCCCGATTCAGCATGCGCGGTGCAATCGGCCTGCCAGGTGCACTTGTCGATTTGCTGCAGGGCCACCGCGCGTGTGCCCTGCTCGGCCCGCAGCTCCTGCAGGTTTTTGGAGAACTCGCGCACCATGTAACTGCCCGGAATCCACACCGGTAGCGCCACGCGCTGCTGCGCCTGCGGCCGCGCGATGGTGAGCGTGACGCGGTACAGGTGCGCATGCGGTTGCGCGGGCTCCACGCGGTAGTGCACCGCAGGGCCAGACCGGGCGGCCTTGGCGGGGCGCGCCGTCCGCGATACCTGTGCCACCCGTGCCGCCTGCGCAGATGGCGCCGGCCGTGCCGCACGCGCGGATGCTGGCGTGCGGGCTGCAGGGCTGGTGCGGCGCTGGGTGGGCATGGGGCAGAGCTTTTTAGTAGGCGATCAGTGGCGGGGTGCGGTTGCGGGGTTCAGCGGCTTGCTTCAGCGGCTGGCATCGGCCAGCATCTTTTCCAGCTGCTCGGCATTGATCGCACCCGGCACGCGCGTGCCATCGGCGAACACCAGCGTGGGCGTGCCGTTGATGCGGTGCTTGCGGCCAAAGTCCACATTGCGCTTGAGCGCAGCGGTGTCGCAGCTGGCCGCCGCGGGCGTCTGGTTGCGCAGCATCCAGTCTTGCCAGGCCTTCACGCGGTCTTTGGCGCACCAGATGTGGCCCGCCTTGTCGGTGCTGTCCTTGCCCAGTATGGGCAGCAAAAACATGTGCACCGTGATGTTGTCCACCTTCTGCAGGTCGCGCTCGAAGCGCTTGCAGTAGCCGCAGTTCGGGTCCTGGAACACCGCGACCTTGCGCTTGCCGTTGCCGCGCACCACGGTGAAGGCATCGGCCACAGGCAGCGCGTCAAAGTCCAGTGCGTTCAGCTTGGCCTGGCGCTCTTCGGTCAGGTTGCGCTTGGCGCGCGTGTCCACCAGGTTGCCGTAGATCAGGAAGTTGGCTTCGGCGTCGGTGTAGACGATGTCGGTGTCGATGCGCACCTCGAACAGCCCGGGCATGGGTGTGCGGTTCACCTCGTCCACGCTGTCGATCTGCGGCAGCCGGTCTTTCAGGTTTTTGCGGATGCGTGCCTGCGTGGCGGCGTCGGCCGGTTGCGGTGCACCCGCCTGCGCGGCTGCGCCAGCGGCAGGGGCTGCAGGGGTTTGGGCCTGCGCAGGCACGGCCAGCAGGGCCGATGCCGCGGCGATCGCTGTGCCGGCGGTGATGGCTGCCCAGCGCGTCAAGAAGAGGTTCATGGGGTTCCCTGATGTGTTGTGTGGTGATGTGTCGCGATGTGTGTGATGCGCTGCGTGTGGTGCGATCCGCCGGCGGCGCACAGGTTCCGTGGGGCCATGGTGGTTGTGGCCGTGGCTCGGGCCGGCTTTACCGGCTGCCCATGGCCTGCCGGCCAAACCATTGCTTGATCGGGCCGCTATGGTCGAAGGCGCTCAGGCCCTGGTTGCGCAGGCTCTGCACCCAGCTGCCCGGCGCAGTAAACAGCCGCTGCAAACCGTCGGTGACCAGCGCCATCGCCTTCACGTCGAGCTGACGCTCGCGCTCGTAGCGGCGCAGCAGCCGGCGCTCGCCAATGCCGCGAAAGTATTCGCGCTGGTGCAGGGTGCGTGCCAGGCATTCGGCATCGGCCAGGCCCAGGCTCAGGCCTTGCCCGGCCAGCGGATGTACCGCATGCGCGGCGTCACCGGCCAGGACCCAAGCGTTGCCGGCCCGGTCGGTGCCGACCCAATGGTGGGCGCGCGACAACTGCAGTGGCCACACGGCGCGGGGCGCGATGCACTGCATGTCGCCCAGGGCGTTGTCGCATACGGCTTGCAGTGCGTGGGCAAAGCCGGGCTCATCCAGCGCGGCCAGAGCCTGTGCACGCTCTGGCGAGGTTGACCACACCACCGCCACCGAGCGGCCCAGCGGGCCCTCCAGCGGCAGCAGAGCCAGGATGTCGCCCTGGCCATCGCCGTGGTCGTCATCGCTCAGGAACCACTGCCGCGCAATGCCGTCGTGCGCACGCTCGCAGCCCATGCGCGTGGCGATCGCATGCTGGCCGTAGGGAAAGGTGTCGTACGCCACGCCAAACTCGGCACGGGTGCGGCTGTCGCGGCCCTCGCACACCACCGTGAGGGGGGCGGGCACCGGCGACTCGACACGTTCGATCAGCGGCTGGTAGCGCACCGCGTCGGCCAGCAGCCGCTCGAGCGCCGGTACGTCCACGATCCAGGCCAGCGCGTCGGTGCCCAGCTCGGCCGCGCTGAAGTGCAGTGCGCCTTGGGCGGCACCCTCGGCGTCGCCGTGCACGTCCATGGCCGCCAGCGGCGTGGCCTCGCTCAGGGCAGGCCATACCCGCAGGCCTTCCAGCAGCTGGCGTGACGCACGGTTGAGGGCGTACGCCCGCACATCACCGTGGCCGGTGGGCGACACGGCAGCGGGTGCACCGACTGCCTGTACCAGCGCCACCCGCAGGCGCTCGCGCGCCAGCAGCAGCGCAAGCACCTGGCCCACGATGCCGGCACCGCGGATGCACACATCGGGGCGAAGCGCGCTATTCATCCGGGGATTGTAGGAGCGGGGCACAATCCCCGTCCCATGCAAACCGACATCGAAGCCCGCATCGCCCAGCTCTGGGTGTACCCCGTCAAGTCCTGCGCCGGCGTGTCCGTGACCGAGGCCGTGCTGACCGACGACGGCCTGGACCTGGACCGCGCCTGGATGGTGGTGGACGAGCACGGCGAGTTCGTCAGCCAGCGCGACTTTCCGCGCATGGCGCTGGTGCAGGTGCGGCTGCGCCACGGTGACATCGTGCTGCGCGCCCCCGGCATGCTGGCGCTGCACCTGTCCATCGACCAGGTGGAGGCCCCGGCGCGGGTGCGCGTGTGGGACGACGTGGTGCAGGCCTACGACATGGGCGACGTGGCGGCGCAGTGGTTCAGCGACTTTCTGGGCGCGAAGCTGCGGCTGGCGCGCTTTGACCCCGAGCACCGGCGCCTGGCCGACATGAAGTGGACGCACGGCCGCGAGGTGACCACGCAGTTTGCGGATGGGTTTCCGCTGCTGGTGACCAGCGAGGCATCGCATGCGCTGCTGGCGGACAAGCTGGCGGCTGCCGGGGTCGGCCCCGTGGATGCGCGCCGCATGCGGCCCAACATCGTGATCGACGGCGTGCAGGCGCACGACGAGGATCGGCTCGAATCGCTGGTGATCGACACGCCCGAAGGCCCGGTGGAGCTCAAGCCCTGCAAGCCCTGCGCGCGCTGCCAGATCCCCGATGTGGACCCGGACACCGCGCAGGCGGGCTCAGCAGTGTCTGCCGCCCTGCGTGGCTACCGTGCCGACGCGCGCGTGGGCGGCGCGCTCACCTTCGGCATGAACGCCTATGTGCTGGCGGGCGCCGAGCGCACGCTGCGGGTGGGGCAGACGGTGCGCGGGCGCTTTGCCTTTGCCTGACTGCGCCGGGTTGGCCGCTTGCGCCTGAGCTGAACGGCGCCGCCGGCGCCTCGCCTACACTTTCGGGCTTCGTTCCGGAAAGACCTGTTCCCATGAGCCTCAAGTGCGGCATCGTGGGCCTGCCCAATGTGGGCAAGTCCACCCTCTTCAACGCCCTGACCAAGGCCGGCATCGCGGCCGAGAACTACCCGTTCTGCACCATCGAGCCCAATGTTGGCATCGTTGAGCTGCCCGACCCGCGCTTGCACAAGCTGGCCGAGATCGTCCAGCCCGAGAAGATCGTGCCAGCCATCGTCGAGTTCGTGGACATTGCCGGCCTGGTGGCCGGTGCCAGCAAGGGCGAGGGCCTGGGCAACCAGTTCCTTGCGCACATCCGCGAGACGGACGCCATCGTCAACGTGGTGCGCTGCTTCGACGATCCGAACGTGATCCACGTGGCGGGCAAGGTCGACCCGATCGCCGACATCGAGGTGATCCAGACCGAACTCTGCCTGGCCGACCTGGGTACGGTGGACAAGGCGCTGCAGCGCTACACCAAGGCCGCCAAGAGCGGCAACGACAAGGAAGCCACCAAGCTGGTGGCGGTGCTCACGCGGGTGCAGGCGGCGCTGAACGAAGGCCAGCCGGTGCGATCGCTCGAGTTCAGCGATGAAGAGCGCGCATTGCTCAAGCCGCTGTGCCTGATCACCGCCAAGCGCGCGATGTTCGTGGGCAATGTGGCCGAGGACGGCTTTGACAACAACCCCTTCCTGGACCGGCTGCGCGAGTACGCCGCCGGGCAAAACGCGCCGGTGGTGGCCATCTGCGCCAAGATGGAAGCCGACATGGCCGACATGAGCGACGAGGACCGCGCGCTGTTCCTCGCCGAGATCGGCCAGGACGAGCCCGGCCTGAACCGCCTGATCCGCGCGGCTTTCCAGCTGCTGGGCCTGCAGACCTACTTCACAGCCGGCGAAAAGGAAGTGCGCGCCTGGACCATCCACATCGGCGACACCGCACCCAAGGCGGCGGGCGTGATCCACACCGACTTCGAGCGCGGTTTCATCCGCGCGCAGACGATTGCCTTTGACGACTACGTCGCCTGCAAGGGCGAGCAGGGCGCCAAGGACGCCGGCAAGATGCGCGCCGAAGGCAAGGAGTACGTCGTCAAGGACGGCGATGTGATGAACTTCCTGTTCAACGTCTGATGCGGTGCTGGCGCGAGGGCAGCCCTACCCCGGCCACACCCACAGCAGTGCGCTGGTCATCAGCAGGTAGCGTGCGAACTTGCCGATGGCCATGTAGATCACGCAAGGCCAAAACGGCAGCTTGAGCCAGCCGGCCACCGCGCACAGCGGATCGCCCACCACCGGAAGCCACGACAGCAGGCAGGCCTTGGGGCCCAGGCTGTGCAGCCATTGCAGCGCCTTGAGGTGCGCGCCCGATTTGCCGTAGCGGTCGGCCACGTGGGCGGCGCCGCGGCCCATCCACCAGTCGACCATGCCGCCCAGGGTGTTGCCCGCAGTGGCCACCAGGATGGCGGGCCAGAACATCTCGGGGTTGAGCTTGATCAGGCCGAACACCGCCGGCTCCGATCCCATGGGCAGCAACGTGGCCGAGATGAAGGCCACCACGAACACCGTGCTCAGGCCCACCTTGGGCAGGGCCAGCCAGTGCAGCAGGGTGTCAAGCCACGCTTCCATGCGCCGCAGTATAGGAAGCGGCTGCGGTGGCTGGCTTGAGGCGCGCCTACCACAAAACACCCACTGGCTGCTTAATTTTTGGGCAGCTAGAATCCGCGCCTCCATGCGCATCGGCCCCCATCTTCTTGCGAACAACGTCTTCGTGGCGCCGATGGCGGGCGTCACCGACCGGCCGTTCCGCACGCTGTGCAAGGCGCTGGGCGCGGGCTATGCCGTCAGCGAGATGGTCACCTCGCGCAAGGACCTGTGGAACAGTCTGAAGACCAGCCGCCGCGCCGACCACCGTGGCGAGCCCGGACCGATCGCGGTGCAGATCGCCGGCACCGACGCACCGATGATGGCCGAGGCTGCGGCCTACAACATCGACCGCGGCGCGCAGATCATCGACATCAACATGGGCTGCCCGGCCAAGAAGGTGTGCAACAAGTGGGCGGGCTCGGCGCTGATGCAAAACGGGGCGCTGGCGCTGGAGATTGCGCAGGCCGTGGTGGCCGCCTGTGCGCCGCGCGGCGTGCCGGTGACGCTGAAGATGCGCACCGGCTGGTGTGCCGAGCACCGCAATGCGGTGAAGCTGGCGCGCGGATTTGAGGCGGCTGGCATCCAGATGCTGACGGTGCATGGCCGCACCCGCGAGCAGGGCTACAAGGGGCAGGCCGAGTACGACACCATCGCTGCCGTCAAGGCGGCGGTGCGCGTTCCGGTGGTGGCCAACGGCGACATCGACAGCCCGCACAAGGCGCGCGAGGTGCTGCGCCACACCGGGGCCGACGCGGTGATGATCGGCCGCGCGGCCCAAGGTCGGCCGTGGATCTTTCGCGAGGTGGTGCACTTTCTGGCCACCGGTGAGGAACTCGCGCCGCCGCTGGTGGGCGATGTGCGGCGCCTGCTGCTGGCGCACCTGGACGAGCACATCGGCCTGTACGGCGAATGGACGGGCGTGCGCAGCGCGCGCAAACACATCGGCTGGTATGTGCGCTCGCTGCCGGGCGGCGAAGATTTTCGTCAGCGCATCAACGCGATCGACGAGCCGCGTGCGCAGCGCGATGCAGTGGCCGCGTATTTCGATGCGCTGGCCTTGCAGATGGACCGCTTGCCCGCGCACGCCGGCGCAGCGCACGACCCGACACAGGAAGAGACGGAAGACCTTGCATCACGGGGCGATTGAGACAACGAAGGCGCGGCGCTGCACGCCGCCGACGAGACCGCATGACCAAGAAGCAAATCGAAGAATCCATCCGCGGCGCGCTGGACAACTACTTTCGTGACCTGCGCGGCACCGAGCCCGCGGGCCTGCACGACCTGATGGTGCGCACAGTCGAAAAGCCGCTGCTGGAGGTGGTGATGGCGCGCGCCGAGCACAACCAGTCGCGCGCGGCCGAATGGCTGGGCCTGAACCGCAACACGCTGCGCAAAAAGCTGCTGGAACACAAGCTGATCAAATGAACGCACTGATCTCCGTTTCCGACAAGACCGGCATCGTCGAATTCGCCACCGAGCTGCATCAGCTCGGCGTGAAGCTGCTGTCCACCGGCGGCACCGCGCAGCTGCTGGCCAAGGCCGGCCTGCCCGTGACCGAAGTGGCCGACATGACGGGCTTTCCCGAGATGCTCGACGGCCGCGTGAAGACGCTGCACCCGCGGGTGCACGGTGGCCTGCTGGCGCGGCGCGATGTGCCGGCGCACATGGCCGCACTGCAGGAACACGGCATTGAGACCATCGATCTGCTGGTGGTCAACCTGTATCCCTTCGAGGCCACGGTGGCCAGGGCCGGCTGCACACTGGGTGATGCGATTGAGAACATCGACATCGGCGGCCCGGCCATGGTGCGCAGCGCCGCCAAGAACTGGAAGGACGTGGCGGTGCTGACCGATGCGTCGCAGTACGCGGGCGTGATCGCCGAGATGAAGGCCGGTGGCATCACGAGGGCGACGAAGTTCGCCCTTTCGGTGGCGGCCTTCAACCGCATCAGCAACTACGACGCGGCCATCAGCGACTACCTGTCGTCGATCACCTTGCCGGAGGGCGATGTGTCCGACGATGCGGTGCCCGCACGCAGCGAGTTCCCGGCGCAGAGCAACGGCCGCTTCGTCAAGCTGCAGGACCTGCGCTACGGCGAGAACCCGCACCAAAACGCGGCCTTCTACCGCGACCTGCACCCCGCGCCCGGCTCGCTGGTCACGGCCACGCAGCTGCAGGGCAAGGAACTGTCTTACAACAACATCGCGGATGCCGACGCCGCGTGGGAGTGTGTCAAGAGCTTTGATGCCGCCACCGACGGCGCCGCCTGCGTGATCGTCAAGCACGCCAACCCCTGTGGCGTGGCGGTGGGTGCGCATGCGCTGGAGGCCTACAGCAAGGCCTTCAAGACCGACCCGACGTCCGCCTTTGGCGGCATCATCGCCTTCAACACCGAGGTGGACGAAGCCGCGGCGCAGGCGGTGGCCAAGCAATTTGTCGAGGTGCTGATCGCGCCTGGCTACACCGAAGCGGCGCTCAAGGTGTTTGCGGCCAAGGCCAACACGCGCGTGCTGCGCATTCCGCTGGATGGTGTGAAGCGCGACGCCGCAGACGCCTGGAGCCGCGGCCTGAACAGCCACGATGTGAAGCGCGTGGGCTCGGGCCTGCTGATCCAGAGTGCCGACAACCGCGTGGTGAGCGCCGCTGAACTGACGGTGGTGACGAAGCTGCAGCCCATGCCGGAGCAACTGGC
>JBJTCL010000050.1:0-21706 GCA_046091865.1 Burkholderiaceae bacterium
AGATCAAGGCCGCATGCGTCGTCACCAAGCGCATGAAGGGACTCGACTGCGGCGGCAAGAAGGTGCACCACGTGGGCATACCGATCCACTGGGGCTTCATCGGCGAGACGCAGAACGGCTACCTGTCGAACACGCTCACCCCGTATGTGGGTGACGCGAACTCGCAGACGCCGGAGTTCAAGGCGTTCCTTGTGAACATCGAAAAAGCGTGAGGAGGACCGCAAGATGACCATGCAATCATCCCTGGACATCGTCGCGCGTTCCGCCACCACCACCCCGTCGGCCTCGGTGCGGCAGGGCGTGGAGGTGGCCAAGCTGATCGATGAATCCAAGTGCATCGGCTGCAAGGCCTGCCAGGTGGCGTGCGCGCAGTGGAACGAGCTGTCCGACGAGATCGGCAGCACCGTGGGCGTGTACGACAACCCGGCCGACCTGACCGACGAGTCGTGGACGCTGATGCGTTTTGCCGAGGTGGAAACGCAGAACACGCTGGAGTGGCTGATCCGCAAGGACGGCTGCATGCACTGCGCCGACCCGGGCTGCCTGAAGGCCTGCCCGTCGCCCGGCGCGATCGTGCAGTACTTCAACGGCATCGTCGATTTCAAGCAGGAAAACTGCATCGGCTGCGGCAACTGCGTCACCGGCTGCCCGTTCGACATCCCGCGCATCTCGCAGAAGGACAACAAGGCCTACAAGTGCACGCTGTGTTCCGACCGCGTGTCCGTGGGCCTGGAGCCCGCCTGCGTGAAGACCTGCCCCACCGGCGCCATCGTCTTCGGCAAGAAGGAAGACATGGTGGCCTACGGCAACAAGCGCGCAGGTGAGCTGAAAGAGCGCGGCTTCCAGAAGGCGGGCCTGTACAACCCGAGCGGCGTGGGCGGCACGCACGTCATGTACGTGCTCAAGCACGCCGACACGCCCGAGAAGTACAGCGGCCTGCCCAGCAACCCGACGATCAGCCCCCTGGTGTCGCTGTGGAAAGGCGCGGCCAAGCCCCTGGCCGTGGCCGCCATGGTGGGCGCGGTGGTGGCGGGCTTCTTCCACTACATGAAGGTGGGCCCGATCGCCGAGAAGGAAGAAGAAAAGAGCTGAAGGAGACACGACATGAAAACCTCATCGAATGACCTTCAGCGCTACGACGACGGCACGCGCATGAACCACTGGGCCATCGCCCTGCTGTTTTTTGCCGCGGGCCTGTCGGGACTGGCCTTCTTCCATCCGTCGATGTACTTCTTCACCAACCTGTTCGGTGGAGGCACCTGGACGCGCATCCTGCACCCGTACTTCGGTGTGCTGATGTTCCTGGCCTTCCTGGGCATCTACGTGAAGCTGTGGCGCGACAACGTGCTCAACGACACCGACCGTGAATGGATGGGCAAGGCAGGCGAGATGTTTGCCGGCAACAAGGACAACATGCCGCCGGTGGGCAAGTACAACGCCGGCCAGAAGCTGGTGTTCTGGTCCATGACCATCAGCCTGGTGGTGCTCACCGTCACCGGCTTCCTGTTCTGGCATGCCTGGTTCCCCGACCTGCCCATCCTGGCGCGCCGCATTGGCGTGGTGCTGCATGCGGTGGCTGCGGTGGTGCTGGTGCTGACCGTGATCGTGCATGTGTACGCATCGATCTGGGTCAAGGGCACCACGCGGGCCATGACGCGCGGCACCGTGTCGCGCGGCTGGGCCCAGGCCAATCACCCCCTGTGGTACAGGGACATGACGCAGGGCAAGTGATCCCGCATCACAATGACTCGGGCGGCACAGGTTGCCGCCCGATTTTTTTGGGTCAAAGCGAAGTTTCATGACCGACACCGTCACCACCAAGGTGATGTCGCCCGAGGAGATCGCGGCGCGGCAAATGGGCGATGCCCCCCTGCTGCGCTTGGCGACCACTGCCGACATCTTCCGCGAGCGCGAGACGCGCCTGCGCCAGCTGGCCGCCGGCCATGCGATGCGCGACTACCTGATCTTTATGGCCGATGTGTGCGCCGCGCAGCATCGCGCGCTGCAGGCCGACACCGGCACGCCCCTGCCCTCGCAGGAATCGCTGGGTGACGCCGCCAAGGCGGGCGTGCCGCCGCTGTCGCCCACGCTGCACCGGCGCGATGCGTCGTGGCGCACCGATCTGCAAGCCATCCTGGCCGACGTGCTGCCGCGCGCCGCCGAGGGGCCGGCGCAGGTGATCCGCGCGCTGCAATCGGCCGATGCCGATCATCTGGAGCGCCAGGCCGACCGCCTGCTCAATGGCGTGATGCTGGGCCTGGACCTGGGCCAGGCGCCGCTGGTCGGCGCCGCGCTGCAGGTGTACTGGACGCGGCTGGTGGCGAACACCCAGCATGCCTACCCCGACCTGGCCTTTGGCCGCATCGACGACGGCAAGGTGTGCCCGTGCTGCGGCAGCCATCCGGTGGCCAGCGTGGCGCGCATCGGCGGCACCGAGGCCGGCGCACGCTACCTGCACTGCGTGCTGTGCCAGACCGAATGGCACATGGTGCGCATCCAGTGCGCGCACTGCGGCAGCGGCAAGAACATCGTCTATCACGAAATCGAGGCCAGCGCCGACGACGCGCCGCGCGCCACGGCCGAGCCGCCCAAGGGCGCGGTGCGCGCCGAGGCCTGCGAGGACTGCCACCACTACCTCAAGATAGTGTCGATGGAGAAGGACGCCTTCGTCGACCCGGTGGCCGATGACCTGGCCAGCGTCACGCTCGACCTGCTGACGGCCGAGGCCGGCTTTGCGCGGCACGGCGTCAACTTCATGCTGCTGTTCGGCGCCGGCGACGACGCCGCACCCGGAGGTCCCTAGCCATGAAGCCTGATGGATCCATCGTCGATGGTCCGCAGGCTGCAGCAGGCGCCCCCGAAGCCAAGGCCCTGCTCTCCCGGCTGCCGTCGACCGACCGCCTGCTGCAACGGCCCGCCGCGCAGGCCCTCGCCAGCGCACATGGCGCCAGCTTTGTGGCCAACGAGGCTCGCGCCCTGCTGGCCGACCTGCGCCAGCGCCTGCTGCGCGGCCACGCGGATGCCGCCCTGCTGGCGCTGCTGCAGTCGGCGGATGTGGCGGCTGCGCTGGATGCAGCACTGCACACGCGCTGCGCCCAGCGCCTGGCCCCGCACCTCAAGCGCATCGTCAACCTGAGCGGCACCGTCATCCACACCAACCTGGGCCGCGCGGTGCTGCCCGATGTGGCCATCGACTACGTGAGCGCGATGATGCGCGCGCCGCTCAACCTCGAATACGACATCGCCGCCGGTGCGCGCGGCGACCGCGACAGCATCGTCGAAGGCCTGATCTGCGAGATCACCGGCGCGCAGGCGGCCACCGTGGTCAACAACAACGCGGCCGCGGTGCTGCTGGTGCTGGCGGCGCTGGCGCGCGATCGCGAGGTGGTGGTGTCGCGCGGCGAGCAGGTGGAGATTGGCGGCGCCTTCCGCATGCCCGACGTGATGGCCAGCGCCGGCGCGCGCATGGTCGAGGTGGGCACCACCAACCGCACCCATCTGCACGACTACGAGCGCGCCATCACGCCCGCCACCGCGGTACTGATAAAGGTGCACACCAGCAACTACGCGGTGCAGGGCTTCACCTCGGCTGTCACCGAGGCCGAGCTGGCGCCGCTGGCGCGCGAGCGCGATGTGGCGCTGGTCTCCGACCTGGGCAGCGGCTCGCTGATCGACATGACGCGCTGGGGCCTGCCCAAAGAGCCCACGCCGCAAGAGATGCTGGCCGCCGGCTGCGATGTGGTCACCTTCTCGGGCGACAAGCTGCTGGGCGGCCCGCAGGCCGGCATCATCGTCGGGCGCAAGGACCTGATCACCCGCATCCGCAGGTTTCCGATGAAGCGTGCGATGCGCCTGTCCAAGCTGCCGCTGGCCGCGCTGGAGGCCACGCTGCGCCTGTACCTGCAGCCCGAGCTGCTGACGAGCCAGTTGCCCACGCTGCGCTGGCTCACCCGGCCGCAAGAGCAGATCGCAGCGATGGCGCGCACCCTGCGCGAGCCGCTGGCGCAGGCCCTGGGGACCCGCTACACCGTGAGCGAGGCGACGCTGATCAGCCAGATCGGCTCGGGCTCGCTGCCGGTGGAAACGCTGCCGTCGGCGGGCCTGGCCATCGCGCCGGTGCAGGCCGGCAAAAAAGGCACCGGCACCGCGCTGGAGGCGCTGGCCAGTGCGCTGCGTGCCCTGCCCCAACCCATCGTAGGCCGCATCGCTGACGACCGGCTGCTGCTGGACTGCCGCTGCCTGGATGACGCCCACGATGTGCTGTCGCAACTGGATGCGCTGCAAGGACGGCTTGCATGATCGTCGGCACCGCAGGCCACATCGACCACGGCAAAACCTCGCTGGTGCGCGCGCTCACCGGCGTGGACACCGACCGCCTGCCCGAAGAAAAAAAGCGTGGCATCACCATCGAGCTGGGCTATGCCGCGCTGCCGGTGCCCGGTGCCGAGCCGATCGGCTTTGTGGATGTGCCCGGCCACGAGAAACTGGTGCGCACCATGGTGGCCGGCGCCAGCGGCATCGACTGCGCCTTGCTGCTGGTGGCGGCTGACGATGGCGTGATGCCGCAGACGGTGGAGCACCTCACCATCCTGTCGCTGCTGGGCGTGACGCGCGGCGCAGCGGTGCTGACCAAGATCGACCGGGTGGACGCCACGCAGCGGGCCGAGCGGCGCGCGCAGGTGCAGGCGCTGCTGGCGGGCAGCACGCTGGCGGGCAGCCCGGTGATGGAAGTATCGGCGGTGCGCGGTGACGGCATCGAGGCGCTGCGCCAGCAACTGCTGGACGAGGCGGCGGCACAGGCCGGCACCGCACCGGCGCAGATGGCGGTGGCGGGCTTTCGCATGGCGCTGGACCGCGTGTTCACGCTCGACGGCATCGGCACCGTGGTGGCGGGCAGCGTGGCCGCAGGCACGGTGCGCATCGGTGACGCGCTGTGTCTGGCGCACGATGCGTCGCAGGCATGGCGCGTGCGCAGCCTGCACAGCCACGGCGCGCACATCGACGCAGCGCATGCAGGCCAGCGCTGCGCCATCGGCCTGGCGGGCCTGGAGCGCAGCGCGGTGCAGCGCGGCCAGACGCTGTGCGACCCGGCCATTGCCCAAGGCAGCCTGCGGCTGGACGTGTGGCTGCAGGTGGCGGCCACCGAAGACAAGCCGCTGAAATCCGGCATGCAGGTGCACCTGCATCTGGGCACGCAAGAGGTGATGGCCTCGGTGGCGGTGCTGGGGGCGCCGCAGATCGGGCCGGGCCAGGCTGCCCTAGCGCAGGTGGTGGCACGCCAACCCGTGCACGCGTGGTGGGGCGACCGCCTGGTGCTGCGCGATGCCTCGGCCACACGCACCGTGGCCGGCGGCAGCGTGCTCGATGCCCAGGGCCCGTCCCGCTACCGGCAAACGCCGCAGCGCCTGGCCTACCTGGCGGCACAGCGCGAGCCCGATGCGCGGCAGCGCCTGCTGGCCGCACTGGCCGAAGCGCCCTTTGGCATTGAATCGGCCGCGTGGCTGCGCAACGCCGGCCTGCGCGACTGGCTGTTTGATGCGGCATCGCTGCCGGGCGTGGTGTTTGGTGCAGGCAGGCGCTGGGCCATCAGCGACGCCGCGCTGCGCGCCAACCAGCAGGTGGTGCTGGAGGCGCTGCGCGCCTTCCATCAACAGCATCCCGAGGACATCGGCCCCGATGTGAAGCGCGCACGCCGACTGGCGCTGCCACGCATGCCCGAGCCCTTGTGGAACGCTCTGCTCGACCAGCTGGTGGCCGACACACGCATCACGCGGCGCGCCGGCTTTGTGCACCTGCCCGAGCACGGCGCACAGCTGCGCGCGGCCGCGCGCATCGTCGCCCAGCGGGCCTTGCCGATGCTGCTGCAGGGCCGCTTTGATCCGCCCTGGGTGCGCGACATCGCCGGCAGCGCGCGGCTGCCCGAGGCACAGGTGCGCAGCGTGCTGGCGCGCCTGGCGCAAAGCGGCGAGGTGTTCCAGATCGTCAAGGATTTGTTCTATCACCCGCAGGTGGTGCAGGAGCTGGCCGATCTGGCGCGCGCCATTGCGCAGCGCGACGGCGAAGTGCTGGCCGCCAGCTTTCGCGACGCCACCGGCCTGGGCCGCAAGCGCGCGATCCAGATCCTGGAGTTCTTTGACAGAATCGGCTTCCTTCGGCGCGTGGGCGACACGCACCTGCTGCGCCCGGGGACGCCCTTGTTTGCACAAGGCAAGCACACATGAACATGGAAGGAAAACGCTTCTGGTGGGGCGGCCGGGCTTCAAACCCGGTGGGTGGCGCCATGCGTCGCTGGGTGGGTTCGACTCCCACTTCCTTCCGCCCATCTGGTGGGCCACGATGAATATCCTGGGCTTCGATTACCCCGATGGGCTGCACTACCTGCTCGAGCGCGACATGTGGGCGCAGCGGCTGGACGATGGACGGGTGCGGGTGGGGGTGACGGCGTTCGGGGTGAAGATCAGCGGACATTTCTTCATGTGCCGGCCCAAGGCGGTCGGTACGGCGATCGATCAGGGCGCCACCATCGCGGTGGCCGAACTCAACAAGTCGGTGGTGACCATCAAGTCGCCGGCAAGCGGCGTGGTGGACGAGGTGAACGCGGCCCTGGCCGACACGCCCGAATTGATCGAGCACGACCCGTACCAGCGCGGCTGGATCGCGGTGCTGCGGCCCACGCGCTGGGACGCCGATCTGCCGCAGCTCGCCCATGGCGCTGCGTTGCCTGCACTGGCCGAGCAGCGCATGCGGCTGGAGAACCTCGGCTTCAGCGAGGGCGCTGCATGAGCGACCAAGCCGCCAGCGCCGCCGCGCCCGCCCCGCGCCGCGGCACCGCCATCCTGGTGTGGGCGGCCGATCTGGCGCAGCCCGAGCGCTGTGCCACGCTGTTCATGACGGCGCAGGCCTGTCGCGCCCTCGATCTGCAGGTCGAGCTGTACTTCACCGGACCGGCGGTGCGCTTGCTGCTGCGCGAAGAGCAATCGCAACGCGTGGGCTACGGCAGCGACGCACAGCCGCTGTCGCATCACCTGGCAGAAACGCAGCGCAGCGGCGCGCAGGTGGTGGTGTGCTCGCAGGCGCTGCATCACCTGCAGATCGACCGCGCCGCGCTGGTGGACGGCTGCGCCGCAGGCGGTGTGGTGCAGTTTGCCGCGCGCTGCGCCGACCGCGACTGGGCCACGCTGGTGTTCTGACGGCAAGCGCTGCTCACGCTCACGCTCACACTCACGCCCACACGAGGCCCCGACCGCCATGCCCTCCATGCCCGCCATGCCCAACACGCCACACTCCTGCGCAAGCAACGCCGATGGCATGCCCGCGGCGCTGGCGTCGCTGTTGTCGCGCTACTCGCTGGGCATCAAGCACCTGAGCGCGCCCGGGCCCGATGCCGCGCAACTGCAGGCGCTGGTGGATGCGGCGCTGCGTGCGCCCGACCATGCCGAGCTGGTGCCGTTTCGCTTGGTGGCCGTGCAGGGCGCGGCGCGCGAACGCCTCGCCGATTTGTTTGAGCAGCATGCGCGCAGCAAGGGCAAGGATGCCGCAGCGCTCAACATCGAGCGCGAGCGCGCGCTCAAGGCACCGCTGTCGCTGGCGGTGCTGGCACGCATCGACCTGGGCCATCCGCTGGTGCCGGCGCACGAGCAGTGGATGTGCGTGGGCGGTGCGGTGGCCAACATCCTGAATGCCGCCCACGCCATGGGCCTGGCCGGCAAGATGCTCAGCGGCGACAAAACGCGGTCAGCGCCGATCGCGGAGGCCTTTTGCGCGCCGGGTGAAACGCTGGTGGGCTGGATCTCGATCGGCACGCCGGTACGCGCGCCGCGCAGCGGTCATGCCAAGCCGCAGGCAGCGCAGGTGCTTCGGCACTGGGCTGCAGGTGCTGCGGGCGATTAGCCCGCGGTGGACGCCGAAGCCGGCATCAGGTCGGCGCGACGCTCGTCTAGCGCCTGGCGTGTGATCGGCAGCAAGGCGTCGGCCTGCCCTGCATCCAAGGCCTGGTACAGCGCGCGGCGCATGCGCGGGTCCCAGAACTTGCGGATGTGCGTGGCCACGCCATCGATCGCCTCGGCACGGTCGGGCCAGGCGTCGAAGAACTCGCCAATGCGGTTGGCCATGTGGATCAGGTGGTTAGCGTCCATGCGGTCAGGGATCGGTTCAAACGGAGCCCGGTGCGCCGAGCAGGCGCTGAGGGTGTGCGTAGACGGTCAGGTCTGCGCCGCGCGCAAAGCCCACCAGGCACAGGCCTGCGTCGTGTGCGGTCTGCACTGCCAGTTGCGTCACGCCCGACACGGCTGCGAGCAGCGGCATGCCGGCACGCGCCGCCTTGGCGGCCATCTCGTGGCTGGCACGGCTGGTCACCAGCGCAAAGCCGTGGGTGGCCACGGTGCCGCTGCGTGCCAGCGCGCCAATCAGTTTGTCCAGCGCGTTGTGGCGGCCCACGTCTTCGCGCACGCACAGCAGACGGCCCTGCGCGTCGGCAAAACCGGCGGCATGGGTGGCGCCGGTGGCGTCGTGCAGCGGCTGGTGCGCGCGCAAGGCTTGCATGGCGGCTAGCACGTCACCGGCCTGCACAGCGGTCGATGGCGCCAGGCGCGGCACCGGCATCAGGGCCTGATCCAGGCTTTCCACACCGCACAGGCCGCAACCGGTGCGACCGGCCAGGCTGCGCCGGCGTTGCTTGAGCGCGTCGAAGCGGCTGGCGGCAATGCGCAGCGCCATAGTGACGCCTTGTGCTGCAGGCTCGATCTCGATGTCATGCACCTCGGCGGCCGATTCGATGATGCCTTCGCTGAGCGAAAAGCCGATGGCAAAGTCTTCCAGGTCGCAGGGCGAGGCCAACATCACCGCATGCGAGATGCCGTTGAACTGCAGCGCCACCGGCACCTCGTCGGCCACCGGCTCTGCGCCACGCGTCCACAGGCCGGCGCGCAGGCGCAAGGCCGCACGCTCGCAGGCGCCGTCCAAACCCGTGGCCACCCACTCAGTCATGGTGCGCCGGCAGCAGGTCAAGCTGCTCGCGGTTGAAGCGCGAATAGTCCTTTTGCCACTCGGACTGCTGGAAGGGTTGCGCCACCGGCATCACCTGCACCGCGGTCACCTTGTACTCGGGGCAGTTGGTCGCCCAGTCAGAGCTGTCGGTGGTGATGACGTTGGCGCCGCTCTCGGGAAAGTGGAAGGTGGTGTAGACCACGCCGGCTTGCATGCGATCGGTGACCACCGCGCGCAGCACCGTCTGGCCCGCTCGGCTTTCGATGCCCACCCAGTCGCCGTCCTTGATGCCGCGCTCCTGCGCATCGTGCGGATGGATCTCCAGCCGGTCTTCGTCGTGCCACTGGTTGTTGGCGGTGCGTCGCGTCTGCGCGCCCACGTTGTACTGGCTCAGGATGCGGCCGGTGGTCAACAGCAGCGGGAAGCGGCGCGTCACCTTCTCGTCGCTCGCCACGTACTTGGTGATCAGGAACCGGCCCTTGCCGCGCACAAAGCCGTCCGCATGCATCAGCGCGGTGCCGGCCTCGTCGGTGTGTTCGTTGCAGGGCCACTGCACGCTGCCCAGGCGCTCGATCTTCTCGTAGCTCACACCCGCAAAGCTGGGCGTCAGCGCGGCGATCTCGCGCATGATGTCTTCGGGGTGGGCGTAGTCCATAGCATAGCCCAGCGCCTGCGACAGCTTGAGCGTCACCTGCCAGTCGGCCAGGCCCGCCAGCGGCGGCATCACCTGGCGCACGCGGCTGATACGGCGCTCGGCATTGGTGAAGGTGCCGTCCTTCTCGAGGAAAGACGATCCCGGCAGGAACACATGCGCGTACTTGGCGGTTTCGTTTAGAAAAATGTCCTGCACCACGATGCATTCCATGGCGCTCAGCGCCGCGGCCACATGCTGGGTGTTGGGGTCGGACTGCACGATGTCCTCGCCCTGGCAGTACAGGCCCTTGAAGCTGCCCGTCATCGCCGCGTCGAACATGTTGGGAATGCGCAGGCCTGGCTCGGGGTTGAGCGACACGCCCCAGGCCGCCTCGAACTGGCTGCGTACCGTCGTGTCGGAGATGTGGCGGTAACCCGGCAGCTCGTGCGGAAAGCTGCCCATGTCGCATGAGCCCTGCACATTGTTCTGGCCACGCAGCGGATTCACGCCCACGCCCTCGCGGCCGACCATGCCGCAGGCCATCGCCAGGTTGGCAATGCCGATGACCATGGTCGAGCCCTGCGCATGCTCGGTGACGCCCAGGCCGTAGTAGATGGCCGAGTTGCCGCGCTTCTCGCCTTGCGCCAAGGCTCGGCCACCGGTCGCATACAGCCGCGCTGCCGCCCGCAGCGTGGCCGCCGGGACGCCGCTGGCCGCCTCCATCGCCTCGGGCGAGTTCTCGGGCAGCGCCACAAAGTCGCGCCACTGCGCAAACGAGTGATCGTCGCAGCGCTCGGCCACGTAGGCCGCATCCAGCAGGCCTTCGGTCACCACCACATGGGCGATGGCGGTGATCACCGCCACTTTGGTGCCGGGCTTGAGCTGCAGATGATGCTCGGCGCGGATGTGCGGCGACTTCACCAGGTCGATCTGGCGCGGGTCCACCACGATCAGCTTGGCGCCCTGATGCAGGCGCTTTTTCATGCGCGAGCCGAACACCGGGTGCGCATCGGTGGGGTTGGCACCGATCACCAGAATCACATCGGCGTGTTCCACGCTCTTGAAGGTTTGCGTGCCGGCCGAGGTGCCGTAGGTCTGGCCCAGGCCGTAGCCGGTGGGCGAATGGCAAACACGCGCGCAGGTGTCGACGTTGTTGTTGCCAAAGGCCGCGCGGATCAGCTTTTGCACCAGATAGGTTTCTTCATTGGTGCAGCGGCTGGACGTGATGCCACCGATCGAATCGCGGCCGTGCTGCGCCTGGATGCGGCGGAACTCGCCGGCCGCGTAGGCCAGCGCCTCGTCCCACGACACCTCGCGCCACGGATCGGTGATCTTGGCGCGGATCATCGGCTGGGTGATGCGGTCCTTGTGGGTGGCGTAGCCCCAGGCAAAGCGGCCCTTCACGCAGGCATGGCCCTCGTTGGCCTTGCCGTCCTTCCACGGCACCATGCGCACCACCTGCGTGCCCTTCATCTCGGCCTTGAAGCTGCAGCCCACGCCGCAATAGGCGCAGGTGGTAATGACGCTGTGCTCGCCCTGACCGAGCTCGATCACGCTCTTTTCCTGCAGCGTGGCGGTGGGGCAGGCCTCGACACAGGCGCCGCAGCTCACGCACTCGGATTCCATGAAGGGCTGGTCTTGCCCCGGTGACACGCGGCTCTCAAACCCACGACCACTGATGGTGAGCGCAAAGGTGCCTTGTGTTTCCTCGCAGGCGCGCACGCAGCGGTTGCACACGATGCACTTGCTGGCGTCGTAGCTGAAGTAGGGGTTGGATGCATCGACCTGCGGCTTGGACTTGCCCTTGAAGTGGTTGGCGCCGTCAAAACCGTAGCGCACTGCGCGCAGGCCCACCACGCCGGCCATGTCCTGCAGTTCGCAGTTGCCGTTGGCGCTGCAGGTGAGGCAGTCCAGCGGATGGTCGGAGATGTAGAGCTCCATCACGCCCTTGCGCAGTTCCTGCAGCTTGGGGCTTTGCGTGCGCACCTTCATGCCGGCTTCGGCCGGTGTGGTGCACGAGGCGGGATACCCCCTGCGGCCCTCCACCTCCACCAGGCACAGCCGGCACGAACCAAACGGCTCCAGGCTGTCGGTGGCGCAGAGCTTGGGCACGCGCACGCCGGCATCGATGGCCGCGCGCATCAGCGAGGTGCCCGCGGGCACGCTCACCTGCACGCCGTCGATCTCGAGCGTGACGGTCTGGTCAGACACGCGCTCGGGCGTGCCGTGGTCGATCTCTTGGAGGTGGCTCAGCATCTCAGGCCTCCTGGGCGGCAGGGGTGGGGTGGTCGGGCGCGCGCGTGGCACCCAGCCCGAAGTCTTGCGGATAGTGGTCCAGCGCCGACAGCACCGGATACGGCGTCATGCCGCCCATGGCGCACAGCGATCCGTGCACCATGGTGTCGCACAAATCGCGCAGCAGTTGCACTTGCTGGCCGCGTGCCTCGGCGCTGGGGGCCTGCACGATGCGGTCGATCACCTCGACCCCACGGGTGGAGCCGATGCGGCACGGCGTGCACTTGCCGCAGGACTCGATGGCGCAAAACTGCATCGCATAGCGCGCGAGCTTGCTGAGGTCGGCCGTGTCGTCATGCACCACGATGCCGCCGTGGCCCACGGTGGCGCCCATGGCGGTGTAGGCCTCGTAGTCCAGCGGCAGGTCCCATTGGGTTTCGGGCACGTAAGCGCCCAGCGGGCCGCCCACCTGGATGGCTTTGACCGGCCGGCCGCTGGCGGTGCCGCCACCGAAGCCGAACACCAGCTCGCGCAGCGTCACGCCAAAGGCCATTTCCACCAGGCCGCCATGCATGACGTTGCCCGCCAGCTGGAAGGGCAGCGTGCCGGTGGAGCGGCCCACGCCGTAGTCGCGGTAGAACGCCGCACCGCGCGCCATGATGACTGGCACCGACGCGAAGGTGATCACGTTGTTGATGACGGTGGGGCAGCCGAACAAGCCGCTGATGGCCGGCAGCGGCGGCTTGGCGCGCACGATGCCACGCTTGCCCTCGATGCTCTCCAGCATCGCGGTTTCTTCGCCGCACACATACGAGCCCGCGGCCTTGCGCACCTCCGGATGGAACGCCTGGCCCGAACCCGCCACGTTGTCACCGATCCAGCCGGCGGCCGTGGCGCGCGCGATCGCCTCGCTCAAGGTGGCGATGGCGTCGGGGTATTCGCTGCGCACGTACGCGTAACCACGGGTGGCGCCCACCGCCAGGGCGGCGATGGCCATGCCTTCAATCAGCAGGTACGGGTCGCCCTCCATCGTCATGCGGTCGGAGAAAGTGCCCGAGTCGCCTTCGTCGGCGTTGCACACCACGTACTTCTGGGCGCCGGATGCCGCGCGCACCGTCTTCCACTTGATGCCGGCCGGAAAGGCGGCACCGCCGCGACCGCGCAGGCCCGAATCCAGCACCTGCTGCACGATGGCGTCGCCGCCCAGCGCCGCTGCGGCGCGCAGGCCGGCCCAGCCGCCGTGCGATTCGTAGTCGGCCAGCGACAGCGGGTCGGTGATGCCCATGCGGGCAAAGGCCAGCCGCTGCTGGCGCTTGAGGTAGGGCAACTCCTCCACCAAACCCAGCGCCAGCGGATGCGCGGCTGTAGCGGCGCGCAGGGTGTCCAGCGCACCGGCGTCGATCAGGGCCGGGATGTCGTCGGGCGTCACCGGGCCAAAGCCCACGCGCCCTGCCGGTGTCTGCACCTCCAGCAGCGGCTCAAGCCAGAACAGCCCGCGCGAGCTGTTGCGCACCACTTCGATGGCGATGCCGCGGCGCGCGGCCTCGGCCTGCAGCGCGAGCGCCACCTCGTCGGCGCCGACGGCCAGCGCGGCCGAGTCGCGCGGGATGAAGATCTTCACGACGGCCTGGCTCATGCGCTGGCTCCTGGTGCGGCTGGCGTTGCCGGTACCTGCAGCGCCCGCTGCAGCACATCGCGCAGGCGCTGCGGCGTCACGCGGGCGTGCGGCCGGCCGTTCACGGCCACCGACGGACCGCTGGCGCACAGGCCCAGGCAGTACACCGGCTCCAGCGTCACCGAAGCGTCGGCGGTAGTGGCGTGCATGCCGCAACCGACCATGCGCTCGGCCTCATGGGCCAGCGCCGCGGCACCGCGCGCCTGGCAGGCCTCGGCCTGGCAGACCTGCAGCAGCACGCGGCCGGCAGCTTCGCTGCGAAAGTGGTGGTAGTAGCTGACCACGCCATGCACCTCGGCGCGCGACAGGTTCAGCTCCTCGGCGATCACCGGCACGCCCTCAGGCGGCACATGACCCAGCGCGTCCTGCACCGCATGCAGCAAGGGCAGCAGTGCGCCCGGCTGGGCGGCGTGGGCCTGGGCCAGTGCGCGCACCTGACGCTGGATGGCGGTATCGGCCGCAGGCGAGGCCACCGCTCGGATGGGAATGGTTTTCACAAGGGGCAGTCTGCCCCGCTGCGTGATTCAGGTCAAATGGATTCGAAGCATGGTTTGATTCATCTTATGAATCAAACGCAGGGGGTGCTCAGGGCTCGGTCAGCAGCCCGCTGTGCCGCTGTACATGGCGCAGCCAGTCGGCGTCCTGCGCCAGCGCCAAGGCCGCGGCCAGCGCGCGCGAGGGGCGGGCCTGCTGCAGCGTCATGAAGCCCACGGGGGTTTCGATCTCCGGGCGCACCAGCGGCTGGGCCTGCAGTTCGCGGTAGCTGCGCACCGCCGACAGCACCGCACCGGGCATCACGCTGCACACGGCGCCCTCCACCACCGCCAGCGCCAGCGCCACGATCGAGTTGGTCTGCATCACCGGCTGCACCGGCACACCGGCGCGCACAAAGGCGCCGTCCACGATGTTGCGGTTGTGCATCTCGGGCGTGAGCAGGCACAGCGGACGCTGCGCCGCCTCGCGCCAGGCCACCGGCTCGACGATGCGCAGCCCGGCGGCGCGCGGCCGGGGCGCGCGGCTGACCAGGTAGTAGCGCTCGGTGTATTGCGCCAGCACGCGACGCTCGGCACGCGCACTGGCCGGGCGCGATGCGCTGCCCGTCCTGGGCTTCAAGCGGTCGGTGTAGCCCAGCGCCACATCCACCGTCAGCTCGTCCAGGCCCAGATCGATCTCGGGGGAGCTGAGCGATCGCAGCGTGGGCACGATGCCCGGATGGCGCCGCTGCAGCAGCGCGGCAAAGCGGGCCGCCACGGGGATCGCGCTGGGCACCGCACCGATCACCAGCGCGCCCTGCGGCGCCTCGGACTGGCTGCGCAGGTCTTGCGCCAGCAACTCGCGCTCGCGCAGCAGGGTGCGCGCGGTGGCCAGCACCCGCTCGCCCTCGGGCGTGAAGCCCACAAAGCTGCGGCCGCGCTGCACGATGGTGACGCCGAACTCACCCTCGAGCGCGCGCAGCGCATTCGACAGCGCAGGCTGCGTGATGTGGCAGGCCGCCGCGGCGCGGCCAAAGTGCTTGTGCTCGTGCAGGGCCACCAGGTAGCGCAGCGAGGCCAGCAGGTTCATCGCAGCGCTCCGGTGTCCATCGGCAGCAGGATCAGGTGTCCTTGGAGATGGTGATGGTGGGGAACTTCGCCGAGAAGTCGCGCGCCTTTTGCGCCACCTTCACCGCCACCTTGCGGGCGATCGCGTGGTACAGCCTGGCCGCCTCGCTGTCGGGCGCAGCCACCACCGTGGGCTTGCCGGTGTCGGCCTGCAGCCGGATGTCCATGGACAGCGGCAGGGCACCCAGCCACTCCATGCCGTACTGCTCGGCCATCTTCTTGCCGCCATCCACGCCAAAGATGTGTTCGATGTGGCCGCAGGCGCTGCACACATGCACCGCCATGTTCTCGACGATGCCCAGGATGGGCACGCCCACCTTCTCGAACATCTTGATGCCCTTCTTGGCATCGATCAGCGCGATGTCCTGCGGGGTGGTGACGATCACCGCGCCGGTCAGCGGCACTTTCTGCGCCAGCGTCAGCTGGATGTCGCCGGTGCCCGGCGGCATGTCGACGATCAGGTAGTCCAGGTCCTTCCAGTTCGTCTGCATGATCAGCTGCTCGAGCGCCTGGCTGGCCATCGGCCCGCGCCACACCATGGCTTGCTCGTCGCTCACCAGAAAGCCGATGCTGTTGACCTGGATGCCGTGGTTGACCTTGGGCTCCATCAGCTTGCCGTCCAGCGTCTCGGGCTTGCCGCTGGTGCCGGTCATCATCGGCTGGCTGGGGCCGTAAATGTCGGCGTCCAGCAGGCCCACGCTGGCCCCCTCGGCAGCCAGCGCCAGCGCCAGGTTGACGGCGGTGGTGCTCTTGCCCACGCCGCCCTTGCCCGAGGCCACCGCGATCACGTTCTTCACGCCGTTCATCAGCTTCACGCCGCGCTGCACCGCATGGCTGATGACCTTGGTCTGGATGTTGACCGACACATTGCCCACACCGGGCACGCTGCGCGCGGCATCAATCAGGCGCTGGCGCAGTTCGGCAACCTGGCTTTGGGCCGGATAGCCCAGTTCGACATCAAAGGCCACGTCGGCGCCGCGCACGCTCAGATTGCGCAGGGCCTTGGTCGAGACGAAATCCTTGTCGGTGTTGGCATCGCGCACATGCGACAGCGCGGCCAGCAAGGCCTGTTCGGATACAGCGGGAGCAGACATTCCACCTCCTGAGAAGCCGCGTAGTCTAGCGGCGGGGGCAAGCCACCGTTCAAGTCGGGGCGTTTGGTGCCGATGGCAATACAGGTGCCGTGCGGCGCCCGGAGAAAGCCCATGCAGCTTGACCAGCCCCAGCTCGACAAACCCAAGATCAACGGCATGGTGCTGACCGGCGGCGGCGCCCGGGCGGCCTACCAGGTGGGCGTGCTGCAGGCGCTGTCGGACATCCATCGCGCCAGCGGTCTGCCGCGGGATGTGAACCCGTTTCCAGTGATCACCGGCACCTCGGCCGGCGCGATCAATGCTTCAGCCCTAGCCTGCGGTGCCGACGATTTTTGGGGCGCGGTGGACCGTCTGGTGGGCGTGTGGCGCGACTTTCGCGCCGATCAGGTGTACCGTGCCGACGCGCTGGGCGTGGCGCGCAGCGGTGCGCGCTGGCTGGGCCTGATGTCCATGGGCTGGGCGATCGCGCGCTGGCGCCGCGCACGGCCGCGCTCGCTGCTGGACAACTCACCCCTGCACGAACTGCTGCAGGCCATGGTGCCGTTGCAGCGCGCGCCGCAGTTGGTCGAGGCGGGCCACCTGCGCGCGCTGGCGGTGTCGGCCTCCAGCTACACCTCGGGCCAGCATGTCACCTTCTTTCAGGGCGAGCCGACGCTCAAGCCCTGGGTGCGGTCGCAGCGCCATGCGGTGGCCTCGCCGATCACGCACGAACACCTGCTGGCCTCATCGGCCATTCCCTTCGTGTTCCCGTCGATGGCGCTGCAGATGCCCGATGGCCTGCAGTACTTCGGCGACGGATCGATGCGCCAATCAGCGCCGATCGCGCCGGCCATCCACCTGGGCGGGCGGCGCGTGCTGGTGGTGGGCGCGGGCCGCATGCACGAGCCCAAGGATGCGCAACCCACCACCGACGCGCTGGCCTATCCGACGCTGGCGCAGATCGCGGGGCATGCGCTATCCAACATCTTTCTGGACGCGCTGTCGGTGGACGTGGAGCGGGTGCAGCGCATCAACCAGACGCTGTCGCTGGTGCCGCAGTCCGCGCGCCGCCACAGCAGCCTGCAGCCCATCGATTTGCTGGTGATTGCGCCCTCGCAGCGGCTGGACGAGGTGGCCGCGCGCCACCTGAGCGCCCTGCCCCGGCCGGTGCTGATGATGCTGGGGGGC
Organism: Burkholderiaceae bacterium; assembly: GCA_046091865.1. Taxonomy (GTDB): domain Bacteria; phylum Pseudomonadota; class Gammaproteobacteria; order Burkholderiales; family Burkholderiaceae_C; genus JBDLRH01. The sequence goes on from JBJTCL010000050.1 coordinate 17,392, forward strand.
GCTGGGCGTGCGCAAGGGCAGCCAGGAGGTGCGCAACGCCGCGCTGGCCAGCTACCTGCTGTTCGAGTCGCAGTACACGCAGGAACTGATGGCGCTGGGCTACCAGGACACCTGGAAGCGGCGCGACGAGGTGGGCAAGTTCTTTGGCTGGGCCGAGCCGCCGGCCGCGCGCATGGCCGGCAGCGCCTCGATGCGGCTGGCACCCACCTTTGCCGGCCTTGCCACCGCGGCACCGGCCCCATCCACCACGGCTGCATAAAATCGCGGGTTCCGCCTGGAACCCGCACATGCCACGCCAACTGTTCGTCACTACCGCCTTGCCGTACGCCAACGGCAAGTTCCACATCGGCCACATCATGGAGTACATCCAGGCCGACATCTGGGTGCGGCACCAGCGCATGCAGGGCAGCCAGGTGCACTTTGTCTGCGCCGACGACGCGCACGGCGCGCCGATCATGATCGCCGCCGAGAAGGCCGGCAAGACGCCGCAGCAGTTCGTGGCCGAGATCGCCGCGGGCCGCAAGCCCTACCTGGACGGCTTTCACATTGCGTTTGACAACTGGCACTCCACCGACGCGCCCGAGAACCATCAGCTCGCACAGGCGATCTACCGCGACCTGAAGGCCAATGGCCTGATCGACAGCCGCAGCATCGAGCAGTTCTTCGACCCGCAGAAGAACATGTTCCTGCCGGACCGCTTCATCAAGGGCGAATGCCCCAAGTGCCACGCGAAAGACCAGTACGGCGACAACTGCGAGGTGTGCGGCGCGGTGTACAGCCCCACCGAGCTGATCGAGCCGTATTCGGCGCTGTCGGGCGCCCGGCCCGAGCTGCGCACCTCCGAGCACTTTTTCTTCAAGCTGTCCGACCCGCGCTGCCTGGCCTTTTTGAAGGAATGGACACACAGCGGCGCGGTGCAGCCCGAGGTGCTGAACAAGATCAACGAGTGGCTCACGCCCGACGAGCACGGCAAGACCGGCCTGGGCGACTGGGACATCTCGCGCGATGCGCCCTACTTCGGCATCGAGATTCCGGACGCACCGGGCAAGTATTTCTATGTGTGGCTGGACGCGCCGGTGGGCTACCTGGCCTCGCTCAAGAACCTGCTCGACCGGCTGGGCCAGGACTACGAGGCGTTCGTGTCCAACCCGGCGGTGGAGCAGTACCACTTCATTGGCAAGGACATCATCACCTTCCACACCCTGTTCTGGCCGGCGATGCTGCACTTCAGTGGTCGCAAGGTGCCCAGCAAGGTGTTCGTGCATGGTTTCCTCACCGTCAACAACGGCGAGAAGATGAGCAAGAGCCGCGGCACCGGCTTGGACCCGCTTAAATACCTGAGCCTGGGCATGAACCCCGAGTGGCTGCGCTACTACCTGGCGGCCAAGCTGAGCGGCCGTAACGAAGACATCGACTTCAACGCCGAAGATTTCCAGCTTCGCGTCAACGCCGACCTGATCGGCAAGTACGTCAACATCGCCAGCCGCGCGGTGAAGTTCGTGCCGGGCGGCCAGCTCACGGCGGCGGCGGCACCTGGCGATGCAGCCGGCTTGGTGACGCGCGTGCGCGAACTGTTCGAGACGCGCGAATACGGCAAGGCGCTGCGCGAGATCATGGCTTACGCCGACGAGGTGAACACCCTGTTTGACAGTGCGGCGCCTTGGAAGCTGGCCAAGGAAGGCCGGGGCGACGAAGCCGCGCGCGTGGGCAGCCAATGCCTGGAGGCCTTCAAGGTGATGACCGCCTGCCTGAAGCCGGTGCTGCCGGCGCTGGCGCAGCAGGCCGAGGCCTTTTTGAACATGGCGCCGCTCACTTGGGACAAGGCCGCACAACCCATGGGCGCCGGCCACACCGTGGGCCAGTACGAGCACCTGATGCAGCGGGTGGACCCGAAGCAACTGGAGGCGCTGTTCGAGCCGCCGGCGGGTGCTGCAGCTCCCGTGCCTGCCCCCGCCCCCGCTGCCAAGGCAGCGGCTTCATCGGCCCCGCCCGCCGACGCCAACGCGCCCGGCGGTGAAGCGCTGGCCCCCACCATCACCATCGATGACTTTGCCAAGATCGACCTGCGCATTGCGAAGATCGTGAACTGCGAAGCGGTGGAAGGCTCGACCAAGCTGCTGCGGCTGACGCTGGACGTGGGCGAAGCACAGACCCGCAACGTCTTCAGCGGCATCGCCAGCGCTTACCAGCCCGCCGACCTGATCGGCAAGCTCACGGTGCTGGTGGCCAACCTGGCGCCGCGCAAGATGAAGTTCGGCATCAGCGAAGGCATGGTGCTGGCCGCCAGCCACGCCGACGACAAGGCGCACCCGGGCATTTACGTGCTTGAACCCTGGCCAGGCGCACAACCCGGCATGCGGGTGCGCTGAACGCGCGGACCACGGCGCAACCGCACATGAAGCTGCAGTTTCGCCCGCGCACGCTGGACGCCCTGCAGGGCTACAGCCGCACTCGCTTGCTGCAGGACGTGGGCGCCGGCCTCACCGTGGGCGTGGTGGCGCTGCCGCTGGCCATGGCCTTTGCCATCGCCTCGGGCCTGTCGCCACAGGCGGGCTTATGGACGGCCATCATCGGCGGCTTTCTGGTGTCGCTGCTCGGCGGCTCCAGCGTGCAGATCGCCGGGCCGGCGGGCGCCTTCATCGTCATCGTCTACGGCATCGTCGAGCGCTACGGCCTAGCCAACCTGCTGATCAGCACCGCCTGCGCCGGCGTGATCCTGTTCCTGCTGGGCCTGCTGCGGCTGGGCACGCTGGTGCGCTATGTGCCGGTGAGCATCGTGATCGGCTTCACCAATGGCATTGCGGTGCTGATCGCGCTGTCCCAGGTGCGCGACTGGCTGGGCCTGTCGGTGGCCAAGCTGCCGGCCGACTTTTTTGCGCAGGTGGGCGTGCTGTGGGCGCATCTGCACACCTTCAACCTGCATGCCTTTGCGCTGGGCGCCATCTGCATCGCCGGGCTGTGGCTGTGGCTCAGGCTGTGGGGCGCGGGATTACCCATTCCAGGCGCGCTCGATTCACCCGGCCTCAAGCGGGCGGCGCAGGTGGGCGCGCGCATTCCCGGGCCAGTGGTGGCGCTGGTGTCGCTCACCGCACTCGCGCACGGCATGCACTGGCCGGTGGAGACCATCGGCAGCCGCTTTGGCAGCATTCCGCAGGGCCTGCCGGCGTGGCAGCTGCCGGCCTTCAGTTGGGAGACGGTCAAGCAGCTGGTGGCGCCCACCGTCACGATCGCACTGCTGGGCGCGATCGAGTCGCTGCTGTGCGCGCGCGTGGCCGACCAGATCAGCCCCACCCCCAAGCACGACCCCAACCAGGAGCTGATGGCCCAGGGCATCGCCAACTTTGTCGTGCCCTTTGCCGGTGGCATGCCGGTCACTGGCACGATCGCCCGCACGGTGACCAATGTGCGGTCGGGCGCCAGCAGCCCGGTGGCCGGCATGGTGCATGCGCTGGCCCTGCTGGCCTTGGTGCTGGTGGCCGCCCCGCTGGCGCTGCATGTGCCGCTGGCGGTGCTGGCCGGCATCCTGATGTTCGTGGTGTGGAACATGGGCGAGTGGCGCGAGTTCGCACGGCTGCGCCGCTTCAGCAATCACTACCGGCTGCTGATGGTGGGCACCTTCGTGCTGACCATCGTGTTCGATCTGACGGTGGCGGTGGAGGTGGGCCTGGTGCTGGCCTGCGTGCTGTTCGTGCGGCGCATGGGCGCGCTGTTTCGCATTGATCCGCTGCCCGCGGCGCCCGGCGATGTGCGCACGCTGCGCTACCGCCTGAGCGGCGCGCTTTTCTTTGGCGCAGTGGCGCAGGTGGACCGTCTGGCCGACGAACTGCGTGGCGAGGCCGGCCTGGCGCTGGCTGGCGGCACGCTGGTGCTGGACGCCAGCGGGCTGATCGCGCTGGACACCTCGGGCGTGGACGCGCTGCGCGACCTGCACCGCGTGGTGCAACAGCGCGGCGGGCAGCTGCGCATCGAGTCGGTACAAGAGCAGCCGGCCGGCCTGCTGGAGCGCTCGGGCCTGGCGGCCGAACTTCAGGCGGAGGCCCGGCCCGCAACGTAAAATCGCGCCCTCTGAAGGAACACCCATGGCCCTGCTTCGCATCTTTCGCCGGCCCGACTACCACTCCGAAGTCACCCAGTTCATCGACCAGCTCAAGTCGCAGCAGCCCGAGCTCGAGTTGCAGCAGCGCGCCGGTCGCGCCCTGCTGTGGGACAAGAGCGTGGACCGTCAGGCCTGGAGCGAATTCCGCGCCGCACGCGTGCCGCAAAAGCCCTACGTCAACCAGACCGACGCGCCGTAAGGGCGTGACTGTCCGCCCCG
>JBJTCL010000051.1:0-17482 GCA_046091865.1 Burkholderiaceae bacterium
GCCACGGCCACGGCGTCCTGACGGGCGGGCGGGGCGTCGTGCAGGACCCTGGAGCCGGCGGTGGTGGTCTGACCGGCGATGTCGAACAGGTCTTTGACCGAGACGGGCAGGCCGGCCAGGGGCAGATCCGGGGAGGCCGCATCTGCGGCCTGAGCCAGGTCGTCCGGCTTGGCCAGGGCCAGGAAGGCGCTGCGGCAGGCGGGGCTGCCTGCGGCGGCGAGGGCCTGTCCGACCTCGTCGCGGGCGCCGGTCGGGCCGGCCCGCAGGCGCTCGAGGGTGGAGGTCAGGTCGGGCAGTATCGTCATCGGCGGGGCTGTGAAGAGCGGCCAGGGGTGGGCGCAGGGCTCGGGCCAGTGGACGCTGTGTTAAACTTCGGCGGTTTTGCGGCGTGGACCTCGCGTGGTGCGTGGCCTGCGTGTCGCAGGACGCTACTCGCGAATCCGTCTCACCTAGGTGCCGGCGGGTCCTCGCCTCTCGGGGCTTGTGACCGTCGGTTTCGGGGCGGATTTTAGACCCAACCTGAAGGAACTCACATGTCCGCATCCATGCGCGAAATGCTGGAAGCCGGTGTTCATTTCGGACACCAGACCCGCTTCTGGAACCCCAAGATGGCCCCGTTCATCTTCGGCCATCGCAACAAGATCCACATCATCAACCTGGAAAAGTCGCTCCCGATGTTCCAGGAGGCGACCAAGTTCGTGAAGCAGCTGGCCGCCAACCGCGGCACCATCTTGATGGTCGGTACCAAGCGCCAGGCCCGCGAGATCGTCGCCGCTGAGGCCCGCCGCGCCGGCGTGCCCTTCGTCGACCAGCGCTGGCTGGGCGGCATGCTGACCAACTTCAAGACCGTCAAGACGTCCATCAAGCGCCTGAAGGACATGAAGGCGCAGCAGGAAGCCGGTCTGGACGCCATGAGCAAGAAAGAGCAGCTCATGTTCGCCCGCGAGATGGAAAAGCTCGAGAAGGACATCGGCGGCATCCAGGACATGAACACCCTGCCTGACGCCATCTTCGTGATCGACGTGGGCTTCCACAAGATCGCCGTGGCGGAAGCCAAGAAGCTGGGCATCCCGCTGGTCGGCGTGGTGGATTCCAACCACTCGCCCGAGGGCATCGATTACGTCATTCCCGGCAACGACGACTCCGCCAAGGCCGTGACCCTGTACGCGCGCGGCATCGCCGACGCCATCCTGGAAGGTCGTGCCAACGCCGTCAATGACGTCGTGAAGGCCGTGGCCGAAGGCGGTGACGAGTTCGTCGAGGTCGAAGAGGTCGCCCGCGCCTGAAGCCCCTCGCGAGCCGCAACGCTCGTCGCATGAAGGGGCTCACGAGCCCCTTTTTCACAACCGCATCCGAACCGATTTGAACGTTACGAGGTAAGAAATGGCTGCAATCACCGCAAGCATGGTCGCCGAACTGCGCGCCAAGACCGACGCCCCCATGATGGAGTGCAAGAAGGCCCTGACCGAGGCCGACGGCAACATGGAAAAGGCCGAAGAGATCCTGCGCGTCAAGCTGGGCAACAAGGCCGGCAAGGCCGCCGCCCGCATCACCGCCGAAGGCGTGGTCGCCTCGCACATCGAGGGCAACACCGGCGCGCTGCTCGAAGTCAATTGCGAAACCGACTTCGTCACCAAGAACGACAGCTTCATCGCCATGGCCAAGGCCGCGGCCCAGCTGATCGCCCAGCACAACCCGGCCGATGTGGCCGCCCTGGGCGCGCTGCCCTACAGCCAGGACGGCTTCGGCCCCACGATCGAAGACGTGCGCAAGGGCCTGATCGGCAAGATCGGCGAGAACATGTCGTTCCGCCGCTTCAAGCGCTTCTCGGGTGGCGCCAAGCTGGCGTCGTACCTGCACGGCACCCGCATCGGCGTGGTGGTTGAGTTCGACGGCGACGAAGTGGCCGCCAAGGACGTGGCCATGCACGTGGCCGCGATGAAGCCGGTGGCGCTGACCAGCGCCGACGTGCCGGCCGAGCTGATCGAGAAAGAGCGCTCGGTGGCCACCGCCAAGGCGGCCGAATCGGGCAAGCCGGCTGACATCGCCGCCAAGATGATCGAAGGCTCGGTGCAGAAATACCTGAAAGAGGTGTCGCTGTTCAACCAGCCCTTCGTCAAGAACGACAAGCAGACCGTCGAGCAGATGCTGAAGGCCGCCAACACCGCGGTGAAAGGCTTCACCCTGTACGTGGTGGGCGAGGGCATCGAGAAGAAGGTCGACGACTTTGCCGCCGAAGTGGCGGCCCAGGTCGCTGCTGCCAAGGCCGCGGCCTGATGCCCCAGGCGGCGCCCCGCGCGCGCCGCTAAACTTGAGAGATCGTTCAGGAGCCTGCCGCATGCCATCGTCCAAGCCCGCCCATCAGCGCATTCTGGTCAAGCTGTCGGGTGAGGCGCTCATGGGCGACGACGCCTTCGGGATCAACCGGGGCACCATCGTGCGCATCGTCGGCGAGGTGGCCGAGGTGGTGCGCCAGGGCGTGCAGGTGGCGGTGGTGATCGGCGGCGGCAACATCTTCCGTGGTGTGGCCGGCGGCTCGGTGGGAATGGACCGCGCCACCGCCGACTACATGGGCATGCTGGCCACGGTGATGAATGCCCTGGCCCTGGCCGACACGATGAACAAGCAGGGCCTGACCGCCCGCGTGATGTCGGCTATCGGCATCGAGCAGGTGGTCGAGCCCTATGTGCGGCCCAAGGCGCTGCAATACTTGGAAGAGGGCAAGGTGGTGGTGTTTGCCGCCGGTACCGGCAACCCCTTCTTCACCACCGACACCGCGGCCGCGTTGCGCGGGGCCGAAATTGGCGCCGAGGTGGTGCTCAAGGCCACCAAGGTGGACGGCGTGTACACCGCCGACCCCAAGAAGGACCCGGCCGCCACGCGGTACGCGCGCCTGAGCTTTGACGACGCCATCTCGAAGAACCTCGGCATCATGGACGCCACTGCCTTTGCGCTGTGCCGCGACCAGAAGCTGCCGATCAAGGTGTTTTCGATCTTCAAGCCCGGCGCGCTCAAGCGCGTGGTGATGGGCGAGGACGAGGGCACACTGGTGTACGCCTGAGTGGCACGACCGCAGGAGACCGCACGATGACGATTGCCGACATCAAGAAGAACACCGAAGGCAAGATGGACCAGTCCATCGCTGCCTTCAAGAACAACCTCACCAAGATCCGCACCGGCCGCGCCAACCCCGCGCTGCTGGACACGGTGCAGGTCGACTACTACGGCTCGATGATGCCGATCAGCCAGGTGGCCAACGTGTCGCTGCTGGATGCGCGCACGATCAGCGTGCAGCCCTGGGAAAAGGGCATGGGCGCCAAGATCGAAAAGGCCATCCGCGAGAGTGACCTGGGCCTGAACCCGGCCTCGATGGGCGACCTGATCCGCGTACCGATGCCGCCGATGAGCGAAGAGCGCCGCAAGGAGATGACCAAGCTCGTGCGCCAGGAGGGCGAAAGCGCCAAGATCGCCATCCGCAACCTGCGCCGCGACGCCAACGAGGCGGTCAAGAAGCTGGTCAAGGACAAGCAGGCATCCGAGGATGACCAGAAGCGTTCCGAGACCGACATCCAGAAGGTCACCGACCGGCACATCGCCGAGATCGACCAGATGGTGGCGGCCAAGGAGCAGGAGATCATGGCGGTCTGATCCGCCTGCCTGTCGCGATGCATCCGGCCACCTTGCCTTACCACGTGGCCATCGTGATGGATGGCAACGGCCGCTGGGCCACGCAGCGCTTTTTGCCGCGCATCGCGGGCCATAAGAGGGGCGTGGATGCCCTGCGCGACTGCGTGCGCCATTGCGGCGTGCGCGGCGTGCGGGTGCTGACGGTGTTTGCGTTCTCGTCGGAAAACTGGAACCGCCCGGCCGATGAGGTGTCGGGCCTGATGGACCTGCTGGTGCTGGCGATCGCGCGCGAGATTCCGCCGCTGGCGGCCGAGGGCGTGCGCATTCGCTTCGTGGGCGACCGCAGCGTGCTGGGCGAGCGGCTGCAGGCCGCACTGGCGCAGGCCGAGGCGCAAACGGCGCACAACGACCGGCTGGTCTTCAACATCTGCTTCAACTACGGCGGACGCTGGGACATTGCGCAGGCCGCGGCGCGCCTGGCCGAGCGCGGTGAGCCGATCACCGAAGCCTCGCTCGATCGCGCGATGGGGCTGTCGCATGTGCCCGACCCCGACCTGCTGATCCGCACCGGCAGCGAGATGCGGTTGAGCAACTTTTTGCTGTGGCAAAGCGCGTACACCGAGCTGTACTTCAGCCACCGGCTGTGGCCCGACTTTGATGTGGCGGCGCTGGACGCCGCGCTGGCCGAATACGCGCGGCGCGAGCGGCGCTTTGGCCGGTTGTCAGATCAGGACGCGCCCCGCGAGGCCCGTGCAGCGCACGCGCCGCCGCGCCAGAAGGTGGCCTGAGCGGCGCCCATGCTCAAGCAGCGCGTGATCACGGCCCTGGCCTTGCTGGCCGTTCTGCTGCCCGCGCTGTTTCATTCCGATCCGAACGCCTTTGCCTGGGTGGCGCTGGGCCTGATGGCCGCCGCCGCCTGGGAGTGGGGCCGCCTCAACCGCCTGCCCATGGCCGCCTCGCTGGCCACGGCCGCTTTGTGTGTGGCGCTGTGTGCGGCGGCATGGGTGGCCGGATGGCTGACGCAGCGCCTGACCGGTCTGTGGGCGGTGGCCGCTGCGGCCTGGGTGCTGGCCGCCGGGCTGCTGCTGCGGCGCGGGCCGGCAGGCTGGGGTGGCATCCCGCTGCTGCTGCGCTGGATCGGCGGCGTGGCGGCGCTGTGGCTCACCTGGCTGGCGGTGGCGCAGGCGCGGGTGCTGGGCATCAACTTTTTGCTGTCGGTGCTCACGCTGGTGTGGGCGGCCGACATCGCAGCCTACTTTGCGGGCCGGGCCTTCGGCCAGCGCATCGCGCGCTCGCGCCTAGCTCCGTCCATCAGCCCCGGCAAAAGCTGGGAAGGCGCCTGGGGTGGCTGGCTGGGCGTGCTGGCCCTGGGCGCTGCCTGGGCGCTGATCGAGCCACGTTGGCATCCCGATGGCCCGAGCCTGTATGCGCAACTGGCCACTGGTGGCTGGTGGCTGATGCTGTTGGGCCTGAGCGCCCTGACCGCGATGAGCGTGGCCGGTGACCTGATCGAGTCGCTGGTCAAGCGCAGTGCGGGCGTCAAGGACTCCAGCGGCCTCTTGCCAGGCCACGGCGGCGTGCTCGACCGCATCGACGCGCTGCTGCCCACACTGCCCATGGCGCTGCTGTTTGCCGCGCTGCTGTCGTCCTGATCTTTCCTTCAAGACCGTGTCCATGAAGTTGCGCGTCACCGTCCTTGGCTCCACCGGCTCGATCGGCGTGAACACGCTGGATGTCATCGCCCGGCATCCGCAGCGCTTTGAGGTGTTTGCCCTGAGCGCGGCCACCCGCGTGGACAGGATGCTTGAGCAGTGCCTGGCGCATCGCCCGCGCTTTGCGGTGATGAGCAGCGAGCCGCATGCGCGCGCGCTGGCGGATCAACTCAAGGCCCACGGTCTGGCCACACAGGTGCTGTCCGGGCCTGCCGCGCTCGATGAGGTGGCCTCGCATGCCGAGACCGATGCGGTGATGGCGGCCATCGTTGGGGCGGCCGGCCTGTCGTCGTGCCTGGCGGCGGCGCGGGCCGGCAAGCGCCTGATGCTGGCCAACAAGGAAGCCCTGGTGGTGGGGGGCGATCTGTTCCTGTCGGCGGTGCGCGAGGGCGGGGCCACACTGCTGCCGATCGACAGCGAGCATTCGGCGGTGTTCCAGTCGTTGCCGCACGACCCGTCCACCTGGGACGCACGGGTTGAGAAGATCATCCTCACCGCTTCGGGCGGGCCGTTTCGCACCCGCGCGGTAGACACCCTGCGCGATGTGATGCCCGAGCAGGCGGTGGCGCATCCGAATTGGGTGATGGGCCGCAAGATTTCGGTGGACTCGGCCACCATGATGAACAAGGCGCTGGAGGTGATCGAGGCCCGCTATCTGTTCGGCCTGCCGCCCGAGCGGATCGAGGTCGTCATCCATCCACAAAGCGTGATCCATTCGATGGTGCAGTACCGCGATGCCTCGGTGGTGGCGCAACTGGGCACGCCCGACATGCGCGGCCCGATCGCGTACGGCCTGTCGTGGCCCGAGCGCATCGAGTCGGGCGCGGCCGCGCTTGATTTCAGTCGTCTGGCGGCGATGCAGTTCGAATCGTTTGACAGCGGTGAGCACCGCGCACGCTTTCCGGGGCTGCAGTTGGCTTGGTATGCGTTGCGTGCGGCGCCGGGCACCACCGCAGTGCTCAATGCCGCCAATGAGGTGGCGGTGGCGGCGTTTCTGGACCGCCGCATCCGTTTTGACCAGATCCATGCGGTGAACCTGGCCACCCTACAGTCGCTGCCGCCGGCGGCGCCCCATTCGCTGGGCGACCTGCTGGCGCTGGATGCCGAGGCGCGCTCGGTGGCGCAGGGGCATGCCGCGACCATGGCAACATCCACCGCCTGAAGCCATGTTGACCGTCGTTGCCTTCCTCGTTGCCCTGGGCGTGCTGATCGCTGTGCATGAATACGGCCACTACCGTGTGGCCGTGGCCTGCGACGTGCGTGTGCTGCGTTTTTCGATCGGCTTTGGCAAGGTGGTCTGGCGCTGGAAGGCCAGACGCCCGCGGCCGGGTCAGGACACCGAATTCGTCATCTGCGCATTCCCGCTGGGCGGCTATGTGCGCATGCTCGATGAGCGCGAGGCGCCGGTGGAGGCCGCCGAGCAGCACCGCGCCTTCAATCGCAAGGGCCTGCGCCAGCGCGCTGCCATCGTCGCGGCCGGGCCGCTGGCCAACCTGTTGCTGGCGGTGCTGCTGTACGCCGGGGTCAACTGGTATGGCGTGAATGAGCCTGAAGCCGTCGTTGCCAGCCCGGTGCCAGGGTCGGTGGCCGAGCGAGCCGGCGTGCGTGGCGGTGAGCGGGTGCTGGGACTGCGCGCCGTATCGGCGAGCGAGTCCAATAGCAGCGAGACCACGCCGCTGCCCGACAGCGTGCGTTCGTTCGATGACCTGCGCTGGCAGCTCACGCGTGCCGCGCTCGAAGACCAGGACGTGCTGCTGCTGGTCAGCGAAGGGCAGGGTGGGCGCACCCGCGAGCTGCGCCTGGCCCTGTCCGAGCTCGAGGTGCGCGAGGCCGACGCCACCTTGCTGCGGCGCATCGGCATCGTCGCGCCGTTCACCCGTCCTGTGATCGGCGAGGTGTCGCCCGACGGAGCGGCCGCGCGCGCCGGGCTGCGCCAGGGCGACCTGGTGGTGTCGGTCGATGGTGCAGCTGTCGTCGATGGCACGCAACTGCGCGAGCGCATCCGCGCCTCGGGGGCGCAAGGCGAGCCACGCGCGCAGCTGTGGGAGGTGGAACGCGAAGGCCGCCGCGTGGCGCTCGAGGTGTCCCCGCAGCGCCGCACCGAGGGCGATCGCTCCATCGGCCGCATCGGTGCGTTCGTGGGCAGTGCGCCTGCCATGGTCGAGGTGGACCACGGTCCGCTGGAGGGTCTGTGGATGGGCGCGCAGCGCACCTGGGAGGTGTCGGTGCTCACGCTGCGCATGCTGGGCCGCATGCTGATCGGCGAGGCGTCGATCCGCAACCTGAGCGGCCCGCTCACCATCGCCGATTACGCAGGCAAGTCGGCCAGCCTGGGGCTGGTGCAGTACCTGGGCTTTCTGGCGCTGATCAGCGTGAGCCTGGGGGTGCTGAACCTGCTGCCGTTGCCGGTGCTCGACGGGGGGCACCTGATGTATTATTTGTGGGAGGCAGTGAGCGGCAAGCCACTGTCCGACGCGTGGATGGAACGCCTTCAGCGCGGTGGCGTGGCGGTCCTTCTGCTGATGATGTCGATCGCACTGTTCAACGACGTCATACGCCTTCTGGGCTGACCCATTCCTGGCCCTCCATCCGGTGACCGCCTCATGATCCCTGTTTCCCGTCGATCACGACTGCGTCGTGCTGCGTCCCTGTGGCTTGCGGCCGCCTGCATGGCCACGTCCGTGTGGGCCGCGCCCTTCGTGGTGCGCGACATCCGCATCGAAGGCCTGCAGCGCGTGGAGCCCGGCACGGTGTTCGCGTCGCTGCCGGTGCGCATCGGTGACTCCTACGGCGACGACACTGGTGCCGCGTCGATCCGTGCGCTGTTCGGGCTGGGCCTGTTCAAGGACGTGCGCATCGAGGTGGATGGCAACGTGCTGGTGGTGATCGTCGAAGAGCGACCCACGGTGGCCGAGGTCGACTTCAGCGGCGCGCGCGAGTTCGACAAGGATGCGCTGAAGAAGGCCCTGCGCGAGATCGGCATCGTCGAGGGCCGGCCCTTCGATCAGGCACTGGCCGACCGGGCCGAGCAGGAGCTCAAGCGCCAGTACATCAACCGCAGCCTGTACGGCGTGGAGGTGGTGACCACCGTCACGCCGATCGAGCGCAACCGCGTGAACCTGAGCTTTGCCGTTACCGAAGGCGGACCGGCGCGCATCCGCGAGATCCGCATCGTCGGTGCCCGCGCGTTTTCTGAATCCACACTGCGCGGCCAGTTCGAGCTGGACACCGGCGGCTGGCTGAGCTGGTACACCAAGGCCGACCGCTATTCGCGCGCCAAGCTCAACGCCGACCTGGAGGCCTTGCGCTCGTATTACCTGTCGCGCGGCTTCCTGGAGTTCCGCATCGATTCCACCCAGGTGGCCATTTCGCCTGACAAGCAGGACATCACCGTCACCATCAACATCACCGAGGGCGCACGCTTTGCGGTGCAGTCGGTGCGGCTCGAGGGCAACTATCTCGGCCGTGACGATGAGTTCAAGTCGCGGGTGAAGATCCGCGCCGGCGAGGCCTACAACGCCGATCAGGTGGCCGAAACCACGAAGGCGTTTCAGGATCTGTTCGGGACGCTGGGCTACGCCTTTGCGCTGGTGGAGGCGCGCCCCGAGATCGACCGCAGCAGCAACCGGGTGAGCCTGGTGCTGCAGGCCGAGCCGTCGCGGCGCGTGTATGTGCGCAAGATCCAGATCTCGGGCAACTCGCGCACGCGCGACGAGGTGATCCGCCGCGAGTTCCGTCAGTTCGAGGCCGCTTGGTACGACGCCGACCGCATCAAGCGCTCGCGCGACCGGGTGGACCGCCTGGGCTTCTTCAAGGAAGTGAACGTCGAGACCTCCGAGGTGGCGGGTGCGCCCGACCAAGTGGACCTGGTGGTGACGGTGGCCGAAAAGCCCACCGGCAGCCTGCAGCTGGGGGCCGGCTTCTCCAGCGCCGAAAAGCTGGCGCTGAACTTCGGCATCAAGCAGGAAAACGCCTTCGGCTCGGGCAACTATCTGGGCGTGGAGGTGAACACCAGCAAGTTCAACCGCACGCTGGTCTTCACGACCGTCGACCCGTACTTCACCCAGGACGGCATCTCGCGCACGATTGACCTGTACCACCGTAGCTCGCGGCCGTACAACGATCAGGGCGGTAACTACGAGTTGATCACCAGCGGCGCGAGCCTGCGCTTTGGCGTGCCCTTTACCGAGGTGGACACGGTGTTCTTCGGCGGCGGCATCGAGCGCATCCAGATCAAGCCGGGCACCAACATCCCAGCCACCTACCTCACCTACGCCGACCGCTTTGGCTACACCAGCTATGCCACGCCGCTGAGCGTGGGCTGGTCGCGCGACGACCGCGACAGCGCGCTGGCACCCACCCGCGGCCGACTGCAGCGCCTGCAGGGCGAGTGGGGCGCGGCGGCCGATGCCACCTACCTGCGCGCCAACTACCAGGTCCAGCAGTACGTGCCGCTGTCGCGCCAGTTCACCCTGGCGCTCAACGCCGAGGCGGGCTGGGGCAAGGGCCTGGGCGGCCGCCCGTTCCCGGTGTTCAAGAACTTCTACGCGGGTGGTCTGGGTTCGGTGCGCGGCTTCGAGCAGGGCACCCTGGGCCCGCGCGACGTCACCGGCTCGAGCATCGGCGGACCGCGCAAGGCGGTGCTCAATACCGAGCTGGTGGCGCCGTTCCCGGGCGCCGGCAACGACCGCACGCTGCGCATGTTCGGCTTTGTCGACGTGGGCAATGTGTTCGGCGAAGCCGAAAAGATCGACTTTGGCCAGCTGCGTGCGTCAGCGGGCGTGGGCATTGGCTGGATCTCGCCGCTGGGACCGCTGCGCCTGGCGATCGCCCAGCCGGTGCGCAAGTTCCCCGGCGATAGAATCCAGCGGTTGCAATTCCAGATCGGTACATCCTTCTGAACCCATGAAGCAGTCGCTCCGTCACCTTGCCCTCGTCGCTTGCGCGGCCTGCGCCGTTCTGGCTTCGCCGGTGCGTGCCGAAGACTTCCGCGTGGGTTTCGTCAACACCGACCGCATCTTCCGCGAGTCCAACGCCGCCAAGGCGGCGCAGACCAAGCTCGAGCAGGAGTTCTCCAAGCGCGAGAAGGACATCAACGACCAGGCCAATACCCTGCGTGTGGCCACCGAGCGTTTTGAGCGCGAGGCGCCCACCTTGTCGGAAAGCCAACGCCAGACGCGCCAGAAGCAATTGATGGACCAAAACCGTGACCTTGATCGCAAGCGTCGTGAGTTTCAGGAAGATCTGGGCGCCCGCAAGAACGAAGAGCTGCAGCAGGTGCTCGAGCGCGCCAATCGCGTAGTCAAGCAGGTGGCTGAAGCCGAGAAGTACGACCTGGTCATCCAGGAAGCGGTCTACATCAACCCCAGGCACGACATCACCGACAAGGTGATTCGCGCACTGAACGCCAACGCCCGCTGAGGCGGGTGACCACGCCTTGGGGCTCGCCGGCGCCATGTTCCGCCGCGCGACAGTCGCCACGCATGCGGTGAACGCATGAGCTCCGCACGTATGCCCACACCGCTGACGCTGGATGCGCTGGTGGCGCGTCTGGGTGGCGAGCTGGTGGGCGACGGCAACACACTCATCCGCAGCCTCGCGCCGCTGGAGTCGGCCGGTGCCGACGCCTTGAGCTTTCTCAGCCATCCGCGATATCGCAGCCAGCTCGATGCAACGCAGGCCGCCTGCGTGATCGTTTCGCCGGTCTTGCGCGAGGCGGCAGCCGCACGCGGTGCCTGCATCGTCACCGCAGACCCGTACCTGTACTTTGCGCGCGTGACCCAATGGTGGCGCGAGCTGCGCGAAGCCGCCCTGGGTACGGCAGCAGGTACGGCTGATGGCGCGGGCACGGGCGCGGCCCCCCGCATTCACCCCAGCGCGGTCGTCGACCCCGACGCGCAGGTGCATCCCTCGGCCCGCATCGACGCCCTGTGCGTGGTGGAGCGCGGCGCGGTGATCGGCGCGGGCACCTGGCTCAAGCCGCGGGTGACGGTGGGCGAGTTCTGCACCGTTGGCGAGCGCTGCATCCTGCACAGCGGCGTGGTGATCGGTGCCGACGGCTTTGGCTTTGCGCCCGCCGAAGGCCGCTGGGAGAAGATTGAACAGCTGGGCGCGGTACGCATCGGCAACGATGTGGAGATCGGCGCCAACACCTGCGTCGACCGCGGCGCACTGGCCGACACGGTGATTGAGGACGGCGTGAAGCTCGACAACCTGATCCAGGTGGGGCACAACGTCCACATCGGCGCGCATTCGGCGATGGCCGGCTGCGTGGGCATTGCCGGGTCGGCAAAGATCGGGCGGCATTGCACCGTGGGCGGCGGCGCCATCATCCTGGGCCATCTGGAACTGGTGGACCATGTGCACATTACCGCGGCCACGGTGGTCACGCGCTCCATCCTCAAGCCGGGCCAGTACAGCGGCCTGTTTCCCTTCGATGAAAATGCGTCCTGGGAAAAGAACGCCGCCACCCTGCGGCACCTGCATGCACTGCGCGAGCGGCTGCGTGCCCTCGAGAAGAAGATCACATGAGCGCTCCTGTCCTCGACATCCACCGCATCCTCAAGCTGCTGCCGCACCGCTATCCGATCCTGCTGGTGGACCGGGTGATCGAGCTCGAGAAGAACCTGCGCATCAAGGCGATCAAGAACGTCACCATCAACGAACCCTTCTTTACTGGCCACTTTCCGCACCGGCCGGTGATGCCAGGTGTGATGATGCTCGAGGCGCTGGCGCAAACCGCTGCGCTGCTGAGCTTCGAGTCCATGGGCGAGCAGCCCGACGACAACACGGTGGTGTACTTTGTGGGCATCGACGGCGCACGCTTCAAGCGGGTGGTCGAGCCTGGTGATCAGTTGGTGCTCGAGGCGGTGATCGAGCGCGCCAAGGCGGGCATCTACAAATACAAGGTGCGCGCCAGCGTCGACGGTGAGACCGCCGTCGAGGCCGAACTGATGTGCACCATGCGCAAGGTGGACTGAGGGCAGGACGCCGCGATGACGCGCATCCACCCCACCGCGCTGGTGGACGCCAAGGCCGAACTGGCCGCCGACGTGACCGTGGGCCCCTACACGGTGATCGGGCCGCATGTGCGCGTCGGTGCAGGCACCAGCATCGGCGCGCACTGCGTCGTCGAGGGGCACACCACCATTGGCCAGGGCAACCGCTTCTTCCAGTTTGCGTCCATCGGTGCCGAGCCGCAGGACATGAAGTACCGCGGCGAGCCCACGCAACTGCTCATCGGCGACCGCAATACCTTCCGCGAATTCGTCACGGTCAACACCGGCACTGCACAGGACGAGGGCGTCACCCGTTTGGGCAGCGACAACTGGGTGATGGCCTATGTGCACATCGCCCACGACGTGCAACTGGGCGACCACACCATCCTTGCCAACAACGCCACGCTCGCCGGCCATGTGCATGTGGGCGATTGGACGGTGATCGGCGGCCTGAGCGGCGTGCACCAGTTCGTGAAGCTCGGCGCGCACGCCATGATCGGCTTTCAGGCGCATGTGGCGCAGGACGTGCCGCCCTTCATCACCGCCGACGGGCATCCGCTGGCAGCGCGTGCGGTGAACCTGACCGGCCTCAAGCGCCGCGACTTCAGCGACGCGCGCATCGCCGCCATCCGCCAGATGCACAAGCTGCTGTACCGCAGCGGCCTGCCGCTGGCCGAGGCGATGACGCAGATCGCCGCGTTGCGCGATGCAGCCAACCCAGCCGGTGGAGCAGATGACGCTGGTGTGGCCGCCGACGCCACCCTGATGCTGGATTTCCTAGCCGCGGCCCAGCGCGGCATCGTGCGCTGAGGTCTGCCGCATGAATGTGGGCGCAGATGCCTCGTCCCTGCGCCTGGGTGTGGTGGCAGGTGAAGCGTCGGGCGATCTGCTCGGTGCGCTGCTGCTCAAGGGCCTGAAGATGCGTTGGCCCGCACTGCAGGCCTTCGGCATCGCGGGCCCGCGCATGATGGCCGAGGGTGCGCACAGCGGCTGGGCGATGGAACGGCTGTCGGTGTTTGGCTATGTGGACGCCTTGAAGCGTCTGCCCGAGTTGCTGCGCATCCGCCGTCAGTTGGGGGATCGGCTGATCGCCGAGCGGCCGTCGATCTTTGTCGGCATCGACGCACCCGACTTCAACTTTGGCCTGGAGACACGGCTGCGCGCGGCGGGCTTGCGTACGGTGCACTTTGTGTGCCCGTCCATCTGGGCCTGGCGCGGCGAGCGGGTGCACAAGCTCAAGGCCGCGGCCGACCATGTGTTGTGCCTGTTTCCGTTCGAGCCGGCGCTGCTGCGGCACCATGGGGTCCCGGCCACCTACGTGGGTCATCCGCTGGCCGACGCGATCCCGATGGAGGTGCCGCGCGCACAGGCGCGTGCCGCGCTGGGCCTGCCTGAAGGCGACACCGTGGTGGCGTTGCTGCCGGGCAGCCGCAGCAGCGAGATCCAGCACATTGCGCCCGTGCTGGTGCAGGCCGCGACGCGCATGCGTCGGCAGCGGCCGTCGCTGCGCTTTGTGCTGCCGGTGGCACCCGGCTTGCGCGCCCAGGTGGAGGCGGTGGTTGCGGCCCATGCCGCGGGTGCAGACATCGAACTGATCGACGGCCAGTCGCACGCGGTGCTGGCGGCCTGCGATGTGACGTTGGTGGCCAGTGGCACCGCAGCGCTGGAGGCCGCGCTCTTCAAGCGGCCGATGGTCATCGTGTACCGGCTGGCATGGCTCAACTGGCAGCGCATGCGGCGCATGGCCTACCAACCCTGGTTTGGCCTGCCCAACATCCTGAGCGATTCGTTCGTGGTGCCCGAACTCATTCAGGATGCGGCCACGCCCGAGGCCGTCGCGCGCGAGGGCCTGGCCTGGCTGGACGATGCGCCACGTTGCGCAGCGGTACAACGACGCTTTGAGCAGCTGCATCATGAGCTGCGGCAGGACACCGCTCGCCAGGCGGGCGATGCGATCGCCGCGCTGCTGGGTTGAACCGCATGGCCAGCGCAAAAGGGGTAACTTCGATGGCAGCGCGCCGCAGTCGGCGGGCCCAGGCCGCGCAGCAACTCGGCCTGAGCTGGGACATCCCCGGCCTGGTGGCGGGTGTGGACGAGGCTGGGCGCGGGCCGCTGGCCGGGCCGGTGGTGGCCGCGGCGGTCATCCTGGACGATCTGCGGCCGATCCGCGGGTTGGCCGATTCCAAGGTCTTGTCGGCACCCAAGCGCGAGCGGCTGCACGACGAGATCCGAGCGCATGCCCTGTGCTGCTCGGTAGGCGAAGCCAGCGTGCACGAGATCGATGAACTCAACATCCTGCAGGCCACGCTGCTGGCGATGCGGCGCGCGGTGCAGGGCTTGCGCCTGAAGCCGGTGAAGGTGCTGGTGGACGGCAACCGCCTCCCCGAGCTTGATGTGCTGGCCGAGGCGGTGGTGGGCGGTGATGCGATCGTGCCCGCCATCTCGGCGGCGTCCATCGTGGCCAAGGTGCACCGTGACCGGTGGTGCGCCGAGCAGCACGCCTTGTATCCGCAGTACGGTTTTGACGCGCACAAGGGCTATGGCACGGCGGAGCATCTGGCGGCCTTGCGCACGCACGGCCCGTGCCCGCTGCATCGCCGCAGTTTTGCGCCGGTGGCGGCCTTGCTGGCCGCCAGGGACACGGCATGAGCACGCTGCATCGCGATGGTGAAGGCCCGCGCGTCGAGCCGGTGAGCTCGCGCGACAACGCGGGCTACAAGGCGCTCAAGCGGCTGGTGAAGGACAGCGCCGCCTACCGGCGCCAGCAGCGCGTGTGGCTGGAGGGCGACCACCTGTGCCGGGCGGCCCTGCAGCGCGGCCGGGTGCCCGTGGAGGCGGTGTTCAGCGCATCGGAGTGGGCATCGGCGAGCCATGCATGGGCAGCACATGCCGGTTTGCGGGGCGTGCGGGTCAGCGTTCTCGACGATGCGTTGTGGGCCGGCCTGAGCACGCTCGAATCGCCGGCGCGCATGGGCTTTGTGTTGCCCATGCCCGAGTCACCGCTGCTGGACGCTGCCGCCCCCCCGGTGGTGCTGGACCGGGTGCAGGATGCTGGCAATGTGGGCTCGATCCTGCGCAGTGCGGCGGCGTTTGGCTTCACGCAGGTGTTGGCGCTCAGCGGCACCGCGGCGCTGTGGTCGCCCAAGGTGCTGCGCGCCGGCATGGGGGCGCACTTTGCATTGCGCCTGATCGAGGGCGCCGACTCTCATACGCTGGATGCCCTGCAAATACCCTTGCTGGCCACCAGCTCGCACGAGGGTGTGGTGTTGGGTCAGGCGGCGCTGCCCTGGCCTTGCGCCTGGCTGCTGGGCAACGAAGGGCAGGGTGTGTCGGCCGGCCTGCTCGAGCGCGCTGCGCTGCGGGTGCGCATTGCACAGCCGGGCGGTGAAGAGTCGCTGAACGTGTCGGCGGCAGCGGCGATCTGCCTGTACGCCAGCGTGCAGTCGCGGGGCGACACCCATGCCCCGCACCGGTCAGGGGCATGAGCGCCGCATATAATGGGAGGCTTTCCCGCAAACACGTACGCCCAGCCGCAGCCAAGCTCCCAGAGACTTCAAACAGACCCCGGAGCCCTTAGGCTTTGGCGTCGTTGTCGGACGCACTCGGCGTACCCGTAACCATCCGGAGATCCCAGTGCTTTCGTCTCTCAAGGGCCACAACCCGCACGCCACCCTGGCGCTCGCAGACGGCACGGTCTTTCTCGGTCACTCGATCGGAGCCCCCGGCTCCACCGTCGGCGAGGTGGTGTTCAACACCGCCATCACCGGCTACCAGGAAATCCTCACCGACCCGAGCTACTGCCGCCAGATCGTCACGCTGACGTATCCGCACATCGGCAACTACGGCATCAACGACGAGGACATCGAGGCCGACAAGGTCCACGCCGCCGGTCTGATCATCAAGGACCTGCCGCTGCTGGCCAGCAACTTCCGCGCAAGCCTCACGCTCACTCAGTACCTGCAGCGCGAAGGCACGGTGGCCATTGCCGGCATCGACACGCGTCGCCTTACCCGCCATCTGCGCACCCACGGCGCACAAAACGGCTGCATCCTCGCGCTGGCCGATGGCGTGGCAGTGGCGCAAGCCCACATCGACCAGGCGATTGCTGCGGCCAAGGCTGCGCCCAGCATGTCGGGGCTGGATTTGGCCAAGGTGGTGTCGGTGCCCCAGGCCTACGACTGGACGCAGACCGAATGGCGCCTGGACGGCGGCTACGGCACGCAAGCCAGCCCGCGCTTTCATGTGGTGGCCTACGACTTTGGCGTGAAGAAGAACATCCTGCGCATGCTGGCCGAGCGCGGCTGCAAGGTGACGGTGGTGCCGGCGCAGACGCCGGCGGCCGAGGTGCTCAAGCACCGGTCCGATGGCATCTTTCTGTCCAACGGCCCGGGTGACCCGGAGCCCTGCGACTATGCGATCGCCGCCGCGCGCGAACTGATCGACACCGGCATCCCCACCTTCGGCATCTGCCTGGGTCACCAGATCATGGCGCTGGCCAGCGGTGCCAAGACCTTCAAGATGAAGTTCGGCCACCACGGCGCCAACCATCCGGTGAAGGACCTCGACTCTGGCCGTGTATCCATCACCAGCCAGAACCACGGCTTTGCTGTGGACGAAAAGTCGCTGCCCGCCAACCTGCGTGCCACGCACGTCAGCCTGTTCGACGGCACGCTACAGGGCCTGGCGCGCACCGACAAGCCGGCGTTCTGCTTCCAGGGCCACCCCGAGGCGTCGCCCGGCCCGCACGACATTGCCTACCTGTTCGACCGCTTCACCGCGCTGATGGGAAAGAAATAAGAAATGCCTAAGCGTTCCGACATCCAGAGCATCCTCATCATCGGCGCCGGGCCGATCATCATCGGCCAGGCCTGCGAGTTCGACTACTCCGGCGTTCAGGCCTGCAAGGCGCTGCGCGAAGAGGGCTACAAGGTCATCCTGATCAACAGCAACCCCGCGACGATCATGACCGACCCGGCCACGGCCGACGTCACCTACATCGAGCCGATCACCTGGCAGGTGGTCGAGAAGATCATCGCCAAGGAGCGCCCGGACGCGATCCTGCCGACCATGGGCGGTCAGACCGCGCTGAACTGCGCGCTTGACCTGCACAAGCACGGCGTGCTGGACAAGTACAAGGTCGAGATG
>JBJTCL010000052.1:0-16549 GCA_046091865.1 Burkholderiaceae bacterium
ATCTCGCGCGAGAAGTGCGGCGCAAACTGGCGCGCCGCCGCGTCCACCGGGCCGCCTGCGGCATAGCCCACCACCAGCCGAACGGTGCTGCCCGCCGGCGGCAGCGCCTGGGCCTGTGCGGTGCTGGCGTGCCACAGCGCGGCACCCGCCAGGGCGGTGGCGGCCAGCACCAACAGGCGGCGGCGTGGCGCATGCGGCATGCGCAGGGTGTGTGCGGTCGTCTTCATGGCATGTCTCCTTGTGTTTGTGGGACTTAGTCTAGGCGGGAACCCTGAATGCATCGTCCAGGCCGATATCACAGCGCGTCGGCCGTACCCAGGATGGCGGTGGACTGGCTCGACAGCGTTCCGCCGTTGCCATGGGCCAGTGCGGTGCGCACGCCGGGCACCTGGCGCTCGCCGCCCTCGCCGCGCAACTGCCGCACTGCCTCGATCAGCGCAAAGATGCCGTACATGCCCGGATGGGTGCACGACAGCCCGCCGCCATTGGTGTTGACCGGCAAGCGCCCGCCGGGGCCGATGGCGCCGCCTTCCACAAACGGGCCGCCCTCGCCCTTGGCGCAAAAGCCCAAGTCCTCAAGGAACAGCAGCGTGTTGATGGTGAAGGCGTCGTACAGCTCCAGCACGCCGATGTCACGCGGCGACAGGCGTGCCACGGCAAACGCATCGCGGCCCGACTGCTGCGCGCAGGTCACGGTGAGGTCGTGCATGGACGAGATCTGCCGGTTCCACACCGCAGTGCCGTGGCCCAGCAGATGCACCGGCTTGTGGCGCAGGTCACGCGCCCGGTCGGCGCGCACCAGCACGTAGGCACCGCCGCCGTCGGTGACGAGGCAGCAGTCGCGCACCGTCAACGGATCGCTCACCATCCGCGCGCCCAGCACATCGTCGATGGACAGCGCATCGCGCATGAAAGCCTCGGGGTTGAGCTGCGCCCAGCGCCGTGCGGCCACCGCCACCTCGGCCAGCTGCCGGCGCGTGGTGCCGTACTGATGCATGTGGCGCGAAGCCGCCAGCGCGTAGGCCGATACCGGCATCGCGGGTTCGTAGGGGGTCTCGTAGGGCGTGGGGTCGAGCACGCGGCGCGCCCGTGCAATCTCGGCACGGCTGAAGGCGCCCGAGCGCTGCGCGCTGCCGTAGCACACCAGCACCGCGTTGCACTGACCCGAGGCCAGCGCCTGCATCGCGGGCATCAAATGTGCGATGAAGCTCGAGCCGCCCAGCATGGTGCCGTCGATGAAGCTGGGACGGATGCCCAGGTGTTCGATCACCGGCATCACCCACATGGTGGAGGCCACGCTGGCGCTGCAGATGCCGTCGATGTCGCGCATCGTCAGACCCGCATCGGCCACCGCCGCATGCGCCGCGCGCACCAGCAGGTCCATGTCGGTCACGCCCGGGGTTTCGCCACAACCGTAGGTGGCCACGCCAGCAATCGCCGTCTTGCCGCGCAGGGCGTGCAGGCCACTGCGGTCTGCATGCACGGCGGGGGCGGCGGATGCTGAAGCAGACACGGGCGCGGGTGTGGCCGCGTCGCCCTTCCCCTCACTCATCACATCAAACACCACCTTGGCCGGCGCGGCGTCACTGCCGCGCTCCACCCGTGCCTTCACCCGCTGGCCGATGCGCACATCGGCAGGCGGCACGCCGTCGATACGCGCCATCAGGCGCACGCCCTCGTCCAGGTCCACCAGACTCACGTTCAGGTCACCGCTGGCATCGGCCTTGCGCCGCACGGTCGTCACCGCATGCACGGTGCCGGTGCCTGCGGGTTCCACCAGCGACAGCTTCACGCTGCCGCAATGCGGGCAGACCTCGCGCGGGTAGTGGATGAACTGACTGCAGTCGCCGCAGCGCTGGATCAACAAGCGGCCCTGCGCCAGCGCCGCCAGTTGCTCGGTCTGCACGCCTTGGGCAACGGTGGGTGAACTGCTCATACCGGGTCCCAGCTGAACACGTCGGCCGATCGGTCGAGTGCGTAGAAGCTGCCCTGCAGCGCCGGCAGCGCGTGCGCCGCCACGGTCTGCGGCGTCCAGCCCTCGCCGCGGTGCACCGAGCGCACCGGTCGCGGCTGGCTCATCAAAAAGATTTCGTTGTTGCGCACCGCAAAGATCTGGCCGGTGACGCTGCGGCCGGGCTCACCGGCCAGCGCCACCGCCAGCGGCGCGATCTTAGCCGGCGTCATCTGCTTGATGCGCTCCACCCGCGCCTGCTGCTCGGGCGTGTCGGTGGGAATGGCGCCGATCATGCGGCTCCAGGCAAACGGCGAAATACAGTTGGACCGCACATTGAAGCGCTGCATGTCCAGCGCAATCGATTTGGACAAGGCCGCCACGCCCATCTTGGCCGCCGCGTAGTTGGCCTGACCGAAGTTGCCCACCAGGCCCGAGGTGGACGTCATGTGGATGTACACGCCCGACTCCTGGTCCTTGAAGTGCGGTGCCGCCGCGCGGCTCACGTGATAGGCCCCGTACAGATGCACCTTGATCACCGCATCCCACTCGTCCTGGTTCATCTTGTGGAAGATGCGGTCGCGCAGGATGCCGGCGTTGTTGACCACCACATCGATGCGGCCAAAGGCGTCGATCGCTGTTTGCACCATGCGTGCCGCGCTGGCTGCATCGGCCACGCTGTCGGTGTTGGCCACCGCTTGGCCGCCCAGCGCGCGGATCGCGTCGACCACCTGCTGGGCCGGGCCGGCATCGTTGCCCTCGCCTGCCACCGACGCGCCGATGTCGTTGACCACCAGCTTTGCGCCCTCGCGGGCCATCGCCAGCGCAATGTCGCGGCCGATGCCACCGCCGGCCCCTGTGACCAGCACCACCTTGTCGTTCACCATGCCGTCTGGGCCCATGGCGTGTTCTCCTCTTGCATGCAATGTCAACCGCCACAGTCTAGCGGTCGCTGCCTGCAAGGCCTGTCGCTAGGCGCGCGGCAGTGCGGTCCAGCGTCCGTCGACGCGGTGGATGCTCAGGCGGTGATCGAACGCGGTTTGCAGCGCGTCATGTGTGGCCGCATCGGCGCAGGGCCCGTGGTGGATCACGCGGCCATCGCGCAGCACCAGCAGGTCATCGGCCTGCAAGGCGATGCCTACCTCGTGCAGCACCGACACCACCGTGCCGCCCGCGGCCGCATGCGCGCGCGCCAGCGCCATCCAGTCGGCCTGATGCGGCGGGTCGAGGTTGGCCAGCGGTTCGTCCATCAGCATCAGCGGCGCCTGCACCGCCAGACAGCGCGCCAGCAGCACCCGCTGCCGCTCGCCGCCCGACAGTTGGCCCAGGGCGCGCTCGCGCCAGTCCCAGGCCTGCACCTGGCGCAGCGCCTGCTCGGCGGCGGCCAGATCGGCGGCAGTGGGTGGCGCCAGCCAACCGCGGTGCGGCAGGCGGCCCAGCAAAGCGATGTCGTGCACGCTCAGGTCGTCGGCGCTGCCGCCGGCACCAGAAGCCACCGACGAGCCTGCGCCGCCTGCGCCACCCTGACCCAGCCACGCCAGCATCCGGGCCCGCTCGCGTCGCCCCAGGGCCTCGCGGTCGCGGCCGTTCCATCGCACCGTGCCGGCATGCGGCAGCAAGCCCGCCAGCGCCTCGAGCAGCGTGGACTTGCCCGCGCCGTTGGGGCCCACCACCGCCGTCCAGCGCGCTGCCCGCAGCGACACATCGGTGGGATGCAGCACCTGCACGCCGCCCAGGCGCGCACTCAGGCCCTGCGCCTGCAAGGCCACAGGCTGCGCAGACGGCACCGCGTCGCTCGGGTCATCCGCACGCGTCATCACACCGCCCCCGCCTGCAGCCGCGCGCTGCGGTGCATGCGCCACAACAGGTAGCCGCCGCCCAGCACCGCCGTCATCACCCCCACCGGCCATTCGCCGGGGGCCACCACGGTGCGCGCCGCGATGTCGGCGGCCGTCAGCAGCACCGCGCCCGCCAGGGCGGCCAGCACCACCAGCGCGCCGTGCGTGGGCGCCACCACCGCGCGCACCAGATGCGGCGCCGCCAGACCCACAAACGCGATCAGCCCGGCCTGTGCCACCGCGGTACCGGTGGCCAGCGCGATCAAGGCCACCAACGCGATGTGCAGTGGCGCCAGCGGCAGGCCGAGGCTGCGCGCGGTGGGCTCGCCCAAGGCCAGCGCATCCAGCATCGGCCCGAGCGCGGCGCCCAGCAGCAGCAGCGGCAGCAGCACCGCCAGCATCAGCACGCAGGCGTCCCAGCCAATGAAGCCGGTGTTGCCCAGCGTGAAAGCCTGCATGCCCTGCAGCACCTCGGGCGAGGCCAGCGTGACCAAGTCCTTGCAAGCGCCCAGCACCACGCCGACGATCACGCCGCCCAGCAGCAGGCGCAGCGTGTGCTGCATGCCGCGCGACAGCGCCAGGGTGAGCAGCACCCCCAGCATCGCGCCCGCAAAGGCGGCGCCCGTCAGCCCCACGCGCGCCACTGCCTGCGCAGCCAGCGGCGACACGCCCCACCACGCCAATGCCAGCGCCACGCCCAGCGCCGCGCCCGAGGCACTGCCCAGCAGGAACGGGTCGGCCAGCGGATTGCGAAACAAGCCCTGCGCCACCGCACCCGCCAGGCCCAGCAGCGCACCCACCAGCGCGGCCCCCAGCGTGCGCGGCAGGCGGATGTCCCAGGCGATGCGGCGCGCCACCTCATCGTCCGCGGTGGGCCATTGCAGGCCGGCACTGCCTACCGCCGTTCCCACCGCGATCAGCGCGGCCAGCGCTACCAGCAGCAGTACCGCCAGGCTCACGCTGCGGCCGCGGTGCGCGTTCACCGGGCGCCCCCGGCACCGCGACGCAAACAGTCAGCGATGAGTTGTGCAGCCTCGCCCAGGCGCGGGCCGGGACGCACCAGCACATCGCCCTGTGGCGGGCTGAACTGGCACACCTGCCCCGCCTTCACCGCGCGCAACTGCGCCCAGCCCGGCCGCTGCGCGACGGGCTGCATCGAACGCTCGCCCATGAAGATCCAGTCCGGGTCGGCGCGCACCACGAACTCGGGGTTCACCAGCGGAAACGGCCCCAACTCAGCGGGCACCACATTGCGCAGCCCCATGCGGCTCAGCAGTTCGCCGATGAAGGACTGCGGCCCCGCGGCATACGGCCCGCCGCTGGCCTCGAAATACACGCTGTGCCCGCGCGCCGATGCGGGCACCCGCTGCACCGCCGCCGCGACATCGCGCTCAATCGCTTGCCAGCGCTGCGCCTCATCCGATACCTGCAGCAGCGTGGCCAGTTGTTGCCACACGCGCTGCACATCGGCCAGCCGCTGGTGTTCCAGCGCGATGACCGCAATGCCCAGCGACTCGAGCCGCTGCACGCCGCGGGTGGCGCGTGCGCCCAGCACCACGTCCGGCCGCAGGGCCACGATGGCTTCGATGTTCGGGTCGATGCCACCGCCCACCTGCGGCAGCGTGCGCAGCGACGCCGGATGGTTGGAATACCGGTCCACGCCCACCAGCCGGTCGCAGGCGCCGAGTGCGCACACCGTCTCGCTGAGTGCGGGCAGCACCGACACGATGCGCTTCGGGGCCTGGGGCAGCAGCACCGCCACGCCACGGTCATCCACCAAGCGGATGGGCTGCGCCCAAGCAAGAGCAGGCGCGCACAGCGCCACCAGCAGGCCGGCCAGCGTGGCCCACGCCTTCAGGCGCACCGCTGGCCCCACTGCATCACGATGCGATGCAACTGCTCCACCCCGTCGGTCAGTGCCGCCGGGCCGGGCTGCAGGATGTCGGCCGACTTCACCTCAAACAACTGGCCGTCGCGCACCGCGGGCACATCGGCCCAGCCTTCGCGTGCAGCCACCTTTTCGGGACGGAACTTCTTGCCGCACCACGAGCCCACGATGATGTCGGGCGCGCGGCGCACGATCTCGCTGCGCTCGGCAATGATGCGGTGCTTGCCCAGCGACTGCTGCGCGAGTTCGGGGAACACATCGTCCCCACCGGAGATGCCCACCAGCTCTGACACCCAGCGGATCGCGCTGATGGCGGGCTCGTCCCATTCCTCAAAGTACACCCGCGGCCGGCGCGGCAGGGTGCGCGAGGCCAGCTCGATCTGCTGCAGGCGATCGCGCATGCCCTGCAGCAGCGCCTGCCCCTGCGCGGCGCAGCCCACCATCGCGGCCACCTGCTGCAGTATCGCAAAGATCTCGGCCACGCTGCGCTGGTTGAACACCGTCACCTGCACGCCCTGGCGGATCAGTGCGCTGGCGATGTCGGCCTGCAAATCGGAAAAACCGAACACGCAGTCGGGCTCGAGCGCCAGGATCTTGTCGATCTTGGCGCTCAGGAAGGCGCTGACCTTGGGCTTTTCCTCGCGCGCGCGGGGCGGCCGCACCGTGTAGCCACTGATGCCCACGATGCGCGACGCCTGCCCTAGCAGGTAGAGCCACTCGGTGGTCTCCTCCGTCAGACAGACGATGCGCCGCGGGCCGTCGGGCAACAGCGGTGGGATGGGGCTCATGCTGCGGATGCTCGGTCAGCGCGGTTGCCAGCGCAAGGTCACCGCGCCGTTGCGCCCGGGCTGGTTGTAGCCGTTAGCGGTTTCGTAGCGGCGGTCGGTCAGGTTGCCCAGTTTGAACTGCAGCTTCCAGTCGCGCGGCAGCGTAAGTTCGGCCTGGGCGTCGATGGTGGTGTAGCCCGCCAGCGGTACGATGTTGGCCGCATCGTCAAAACGCGCGCCCACATGCAGCAGGCTGGTGCCCAGTCGCCACGCACCCGCACGGGTGTCGACGCCCAGCGTGACTTGCTGCCGCGCGCGCCGCGGCAGCAGCGCGCCGCTTTGCTCGTTGCGCGGGTCCAGCGCGTCCACCGAGGCGCGCAGCCGCGACGATGCGCCCACCGCGCCCTGGTAGGCGAGCGTCCAGCCCTCGATGCGGCTGCGCCGCACGTTCTGCGGCAGCGTGGTGTTGGTGATGTAGCCGCGGATGCGGTTGTCAAAGCGCGCCAAGCGCAGGTCATGGCCGGCCGCGCTGTAGCTCAGCCCCAATTCGGTGTTGCGCCCGCGCTCGGGTTGCAGGGCCGGGTTGCTGAAGCCGGGGTAGTACAGCTGATTGAAGTTGGGCGCGACAAAGCTGGTGCCGTGCGAGGCATGCACCCGCCAGCCACCGCCCAGGCGATAGCCGTAGCCCGCAAAGCCGGTGGTGCTGCCGCCGAACTGCGAGTTGCGGTCACGCCGCAGGTTGGCCTGCCAGCTGTGGGCGCCGCGCTGGCCGTTCAAGCCTGCAAACACAGCATCGATGCTGCGCGCGCCCACGTCGTACACGGTGGAGCCATCCACCCGCTGTTCGCGTCGCTCGGCGCCCAGCAGCGCGGTGCCCCACGGTGTGGCCACGGTGTTCTGCCAGGTCCACTGCTCTTGCACGGTGCGGAACTCCGAGGGCAGCCACGCGCCTTCGATCGCGCGGTCGAGGTCGGTGCTGTGGCCATAGCGCAACTCGGTCTGCCAAGCCTCGCCGATGCGGCCCTTCACGCCGATGGAGCCCAGGTCGCTGCGGATGCGGCTGCGCGCATCCAGGCCCGGGCCGTCGTCGAAGCGGGTGATGCCGCTGGAATGCAGCAGGCTCGCATCCACGCGCCACTGCTCGCCGAGCTTCAGGCCCAGGGATGCGCTGACCGAGCTTTGCCGAAAGCCGTCGCGGTCGGGGTCGTGGATACCAAAGGGGCCGTTGACGTTGCTGGCCGAGATGCCACGCTCGCGGGTGCCTTGCACGCCGAAGGCATAGCTCCACACGCCTTTCGCGCCGCTGGTGCCCGCCGTGGCCTGTGCCAGACCGGCACTGCCGGCCGACACCGCCGCATACGGGCGATAGCCCGCCTGACCGCGCCGCGTGAACACCTGCACCACACCGCCCACGCCCTCGCTACCGTACAGCGCGGACGCTGGGCCCTTGAGCACCTCGATGCGCTCGATCAGCTCCAGCGGCACCGCGTCCCAGATCGGGATGCCGGCGGTGGCCGAGCCGGAGCGCACACCGTCGATCAGCAGCACCGTATGACGCGACTCGGCGCCGCGGATGAACACCCCCGACACCTTGCCCACACCGCCGGTCGAGGTGAACTGCACGCCGGCCTCGCGCGCCAGCAACTCGGGCAGCGTGCGCGCGGCTGCATCCTCGATCTGCTGGCGCTCGATCACCACCACCTCGCTGACGAGTTCATCGGCGCGCACCGGATGGCGCGTGGCGGTAACCACCACCGGGCTGAGCGCCGCCACCTGCACCGCGGGCGCCGCCGTGGGTGCGCCGCCAGGCAAGGCCTGCGACCACGCCAGCGACATGGAGGCCAGAGACACAGGGAGAAAGGACAAGGACACGGCGAGCGACGGCGACCACCGGGCGGTGGCGGCGTGCGCTGCAAGGGCACGAAACTTCATGTGATGAACAACCGACTGAATGTCCTCCGCGGCTTCCCCGCCACGGCATGGACGACACGGGCCCGAGCACCTTGCGGCACGCAAGGCCCACCGTGTTGGCCGGTATCCGGGCTTGCAGAAACAACCTGTGGCGCCTTCCCAGAGCTTGTTCAGGGCTCCAGTGGCTGCTTGCCACAAGCGGGGTCACCAGGGACCCGTCTGCGAACCGTTGCGGGGGCAGCGCAGTCTGGGCAATCGGCCGCGGGCCGATGCCGTCTGCTTCCCGTTGAACTGCGGCGTGCGAACCACGCCACGAGCACCAACGGCCGGATTGTACGTCGGCCATCCTGTCGCGGAGCTTGCGCGCGGCCTACAATGCCGCGCATGTCCAGCGCCCACCCGACCCGCGCCGAGCAACTCGAACAACTGGCCGAGCATGTCGATCGCCTGCTGGTGCGCTACGAGGAACTGCAGCGCACCAACGCCTTGCTGAGCGCGCAGGTGGAAACGCTGACGCAGGAGCGCGACTCGCTGAAGTCGCGCCTGTCGGCGGCGCGCAACCGCATCGACGCCCTGCTCGAGCGGCTGCCCGACGTGCGCAACGCCGCCTGAGGCCATGAAGCAGCTCGAAGTCCAGATCATGGGCCAGAGCTATCTGCTCGGCTGCCCCGAGGGCGGCGAGGCACGGCTGCTGTCCGCTGTCGACAAGGTGGACGCTGCGATGTGCCGCATCCGCGACGCGGGCAAGATCAAGGCGCGCGACCGCATCGCGGTGCTGACCGCTCTGAACCTGGCTTTCGATCTGGGCGAGACACCCGCCGACGCCATGCCCAACGCACCCGAGGTGGTGCCGCTGGCGTCCGATGTGGCCGATGCGCGCCTGGCGCAGGTGCTGCGCCGGCTCGAGCAGGCCCTGGGCAACGACGGCCGATTGATCTGAGCGCGCTGCAGGCGGTGTGGCCAGTGCTTGCGCGTGCCACCCGCGCCTACAATGAAGCGGTCTGCAGGTCCATCGGGCTTTTATTTCCTTGAACCAATGCTCTTTGAGCAAGGGCTTGGAACATCGCCTGGCCAGCGTGATCGTCTCGCGTCAGATGAACCCAAGGCCTGGTTGACCTCGCCCACCTGAACCCCGGTTCAGGAGCCGGCCCGGTGGCCCCTGCAGACACCTTGGCGCACAGCGCGCCGCCGTGCCGTCCCCGGCCTGTTGTTCCCTGCCCTCCCCTCATCCACATTCATGCCCATCGAACCGCTGCTGGTGATCGAACTGCTGGTGCTTGGCACCGTCACCGGCTTCCTGGCCGGCCTGCTGGGCATCGGCGGCGGCATGATCATGGTGCCCTTCATCACCTTCATCCTCGATGCCAAGGGCTTTCCGGCCGAGCATGCGGTGAAGATGGCGATCGCCACCTCGCTGGCCACCATCTGCTTCACATCGCTGTCGTCGGTGCGTGCGCACCACCAGCGCGGTGCAGTGCTGTGGCCGGTGGCGCGCTCGCTGGCGCCGGGCATCGTGGTGGGCGGCCTGCTGGGCGCGCAGCTTGCCGTGGCCATGTCCAGCCGGGTGCTGAGCGTGTTGTTTGCGCTGTTCATCGGTTTTTCGGCCACCCAGATGCTGCTGGACCGCAAGCCCAAGCCCAGCCGCACCCTGCCCGGCGCATCCGGCTTGTTTGGCGTGGGCGGCCTGATCGGCTTCCTGTCGTCGCTGGTGGGCGCGGGCGGCGCCTTCATCTCGGTGCCGTTCATGACCTGGTGCAACGTGAAGATCCACAACGCGGTGGGCACCTCGGCGGCGCTGGGCTTTCCGATCGCGCTGGCCGGCACCATCGGCTACATCTGGGCAGGCATCGGTCTGCCGCAGATGCCCTGGGGCTCGGTGGGCTACCTGTACCTGCCGGCGCTCATCATCATCTCGGTGGCCAGCGTCACGCTGGCGCCCATTGGCGCACGCGCGGCGCACCGCATGGACATCAAGCCGCTCAAGCGCGTGTTTGCGTTCGTGCTGTACGCGCTGGCGGCGTACTTTTTGCTGCACTGAGCTGCGCTGAACCGAACCCGCCATGTCGATCCCTGCACCTTCGCACACTCCAGCGGCCGGCACTCCCGCGCAACAGGATGGTCCACTCACCGGGCTGCTCGTGGTGGCGCTGGAGCAGGCGGTGGCCGCGCCCTACTGCAGCAGCCGCCTGGCCGACGCCGGCGCACGCGTCATCAAGATTGAGCGGCCCGAGGGCGACTTTGCGCGCGGCTACGACACCGCAGCCCATGGTGAGTCGTCGTACTTTGTGTGGATCAACCGCGGCAAGGAATCGATTGCCCTCGACTTGCGCCAGAGCGACGACATGGCCCTGCTGCACCGGATGCTGCAGCGCGCCGACGTGTTCATTCAGAACCTGGCGCCCGGCGCCACCGAGCGCATGGGCATCGGTTCGGCCACGCTGCGCGAACAGCATCCGCAACTGATCACCTGCGACATCAGCGGCTACGGCGAATCCGGCCCGCTGCACCGCATGAAGGCCTACGACCTGCTGGTGCAGGCCGAAAGCGGCCTGGTGGCCGTGAGCGGTGCGCCCGGTGACGGCGTGGAGTCGCTGGGCCGCATCGGCGTGTCGGTGTGCGACATCAACGCCGGCATGAACGCGCTGATCGGCATCCAGCAGGCGCTGCTGCAGCGCGCGCGCACCGGCCGCGGATCGGGCATCCAGGTGTCGCTGTTCGGGTCGGCGGCCGAGCTGATGAGCGTGCCCTACCTGCAGACGCGCTATGGCGGCAAGGCGCCGCAGCGCGTGGGTCTGCGCCATCCGTCGATCGCGCCCTACGGCGCCTTCACCTGCGCCGACGGCCGCGACATCGTGATCTCGCTCCAGAACGAGCGCGAATGGGCCGACTTTTGCCGCGAGGTGCTGCACGAACCCGCCCTGCCGCAAGACCCGCGCGCGGCCAGCAACGCGGCCCGCGTGGCCAACCGCCCCTGGCTGGACGCCAAGGTGACCGCTGTGTTTGCCAGGCTGCCCAGCGCCGAGGTGATCCAGCGCCTGAGCGCCGCGCAGACGGCCTATGGCAGCGTCAACGGCGTGCCCGACCTGATCGCCCATCCGCAGCTGCGCACCCGGCCGATGCCGGTGGACGGTCACACCATCGAGGTGCCTGCGGCGCCCTGGCACACCGAATGGGACCCCACCGGGTTCCGCCCGGTGCCGGCGATCAACCAGCACGGCGACGCGATCCGCGCCGAGTTTGGCCCAGGCGGGCTTCAGAAACGCTGAGCCTGAGCTTCAGAAAGCCTGAATTCCACAATCTGCGCTGGCTCCGAATAATCGGCGGCTTCTCTTTACAGGGCATGGCAGTTCGCCCGCAACCCAGGAGCCGACCTTGAGCCATCGCCCCGCTTCCGCCACTGCCCGCCACCCGACGCGCCCGACAAGCGGCGCGCAGCCCCCTCACCGCCTGGCGCGCTACGCCACCGCGCTGCTAGTGGTCGGTGCGGCCACCATCGCTGCTTTCGCACCCAAGCCCGCGAACGCCCAGGCGGCCTGGCAACCCACTAAAACAGTCGAGTTCATCGTGCCCGCCGGCACCGGCGGCGGCGCCGACCAGATGGCGCGCTTCATCCAGGGCATTGTCACCAAGAACAACCTGATGAAGTCGTCGATGGTGGTGGTCAACAAGGGGGGCGGCGCCGGCGCCGAAGGCTTCCTGCAGGTCAAGAACGCCAAGGGCGACCCGCACAAGATCATCATCACCCTGTCGAACCTGTTCACCACCCCGGCGGCCACCGGCGTGCCCTTTAGCTGGAAGGACATGACCCCGGTGGCCATGCTGGCGCTCGACGAGTTCATCCTGTGGGTGAACGCCGACACGCCGCACAAGACCGCGCAGGAGTATCTGGCGGCCGTCAAGGCGGCGGGCGGCAAGCTCAAGATGGGCGGCACCGGCTCCAAGCAGGAAGACCAGATCATCACCGCGCTGATCGAAAAGGCCACCGGCTCCAAGTTTGTCTACATGCCCTACCGCGGCGGTGGCGAGGTGGCGGTGCAGCTGGTGGGCAAGCATGTGGACTCTACCGTCAACAACCCGATCGAGGCGGTGGCCCAGTGGCGCGGCGGCAAGCTGCGTCCGCTGTGCGTGTTTGACGGCAAGCGCCTGCCCTACAACGAGAAGGTGGCCGACAAGGCCTGGGGCGAGGTGCCCACCTGCAAGGAAAGCGGCCTGGACGTGGAATACCTGATGCTGCGCGGCATCTTCATGGCGCCCGACGTCAAGCCCGAGCATGTGGCCTTCTATGTCAACCTGATGCAGAAGGTGCGCGCCACCCCCGAGTGGAAGAAGTTCATGGAAGAAGGCGCCTTCAACCAGACCTTCATGACCGGCGCCGACTTTGCCCGCTGGGTGGCCAATGAGGAAGTGCGTCACCGCCTGCTGATGCAGGAGGCGGGCTTCGTGGCCAACGTGGCGCAAAAGTAAGCCGCTCGCCGGCAAGCCATTCGCCTCACCATCTGATTGACACCCCATCTCGCGCCGGGCGCCTGCCCTGCGCGGCTGGGGCCCACGTTTGCGCACGCAGGCCGCCTGCTGCGTTCTTCTCCGTCAAGGACACTGCCATGTCTTCTCCGCCTGCGCCCGTGCGCAGTGAGGACAGCGCGCACGACGATCGCCCCAGTGGCGACGAGCGTGCCGCCGCCTCCGCCCGAACCCTCGAAACCGTGGTGGCCCTGGGCTTCATCGCCCTGGGCTGCCTGATCATGTGGGACAGCTGGCGCATCGGCGCGGGCTGGACGGCCGACGGCCCGCAAAGCGGCTACTTTCCCTTCTACATCGGCCTGTTGATGAACGTCGCAAGCGCCGCCAACCTGTGGCAGGCCTGGCGCAGCGGCGGTGATGGCGCTGGCGAGGCCTTTGTCACCCGCGGGCAACTGCGCCTGGTGCTCACCGTGCTGTTGCCGCTGGCGGCGTACCTCGGGCTGCTGCACCTGATCGGCCTGTACGTGGCCTCGGCGCTGTTCATTGCGCTGTTCATGCGCTGGCAGGGGCGCTTTCGCATCGCCACGTCGGTGCTCACCGGCATCGGCGTGTCGGTGGTGCTGTTTGCGATGTTCGAGATCTGGTTCAAGGTACCGCTGATCAAGGGCCCGCTGGAAGCTGCGCTCGGCTACTGACACCGGCCGCACCATGAAAACACACAAGGAAATGCGTCATGGATGAACTGCAGGCACTGGCGCAAGGCTTTGCCGTTGCGCTGTCGCCGGTCAACGTGGGCCTGATGTTCGTGGGCATCGCGCTGGGCGTGCTGATCGGCGTGCTGCCGGGGCTGGGGGGCGCCAACGGCGTGGCCATCCTGCTGCCGCTCACCTTTGCGATGAACCCCACCTCGGCCATCATCATGCTGAGCTGCATCTACTGGGGTGCACTGTTCGGTGGGGCCATCACCTCCATCCTGTTCAACATCCCGGGCGAGCCGTGGAGCGTGGCCACCACGTTTGACGGCTACCCGATGGCGCAGCAGGGGCAGGCGGCGCAGGCTCTCACGGCGGCCTTCACCTCGTCGTTCGTGGGCGCGTTCGTGGCGGTGCTGCTGATCACCTTCACTGCGCCGCTGGTGGCCAAGTTCGCGCTGCACTTCGGTCCGCCCGAATTCTTTGCGGTGCAGTTGCTCACCTTCTGCAGCTTCGTGGGCATGAGCAAGGGCTCGCCCTGGAAGACGCTGGCCGCCATGTTCCTCGGCTTCACGCTGGCGGCCATCGGCATGGACAACGTCACCGGCCAGCTGCGCCTGACGTTTGGCGTCGAGCCGCTGATGAAGGGTTTTGACTTCCTGATCGCAGTGATCGGCCTGTTCGGCATCGGCGAGATCCTGCTGACGATGGAAGAAGGCCTGGCCTTCAAGGGCAAGACCGCGCGCATCAACGCCAAGGTGGTGTGGGAAACCTGGAAGACGCTGCCGCGCTACTGGATGACCTACATCCGCAGCTCGGCCGTGGGCTGCTGGATGGGCATCACCCCCGGTGGCGCCACGCCCGCCAGCTTCATGGGCTACGGCATCGCCAAGCGCTTCTCGAAAGACCCGCAGACCTTCGGCAAGGGCAATGTGGAGGGCGTGCTGGCCCCCGAAACCGCCGCGCATGCCGCCGGCACCTCGGCGCTGCTGCCCATGCTCACGCTGGGCATCCCGGGCTCGCCCACCGCGGCGGTGCTGCTGGGCGGCCTGCTGATCTGGGGCCTGCAGCCCGGACCGCTGCTGTTCGTGGAGCAAAAGGAGTTCGTCTGGGGCCTGATCGCCAGCATGTACCTGGGCAACATCGCCGGCCTGATCGTGGTGCTGATGACGGTGCCGTGGTTCGCCGCCATCCTGCGCATCCCGTTTGCGATCATCGCGCCGGTGATCCTGGTGATCTGCACCGTGGGCGCCTACACGGTGCACAGTTCGATGTTCGACGTGTGGCTGATGCTGGGCTTTGGCGTGCTGGGCTACATCTTCAAAAAGCTCGACTACCCGATGGCGCCGCTGGTGCTGGCACTGGTGCTGGGCGACATGGCCGAGAACGCGTTCCGCCAGTCCTTGCTGGGCTCGGGCGGCAGCCTGGCGGTGTTCGTGTCCAATCCGCTGGTGGGCAGCATCACCGCGCTGGCGCTGCTGATGCTGTTCTGGCCGCTGCTGTCGCGCGCCACGCAGGCCCTGAAGAATCGAAAGCAAAGAATCGCCAATGGCCAAGTGGGTCCGGTTTGAACATACAGGCGCGGTAGCGTTCGGTAAACTGCAGGGCGAGCAGATCGCGGTGCACGCCGGCGATGTGTTCGGCGCACACGCCCCCAACGGGCAGACGCTGGCCCTGGGCGATGTGCGCGTGCTCACGCCGTGCGTGCCGTCCAAGTTCATCGGCCTGTGGAACAACGACCGGCCCAACGCCGAGAAGCAGGGCCTGAGCCATCCGCAGCGTCCGCTGTACTTCATCAAGCCCGCCAGCAGCTACTGCGCGCATGGCGATACCGTGCACGCCCCGCCCTGGTACGAGGGCCGCGTCATCTACGAAGGTGAGCTGGGCCTGGTGATCGGCCAGCGCATCTCGCAGGCCGATGAGGCGCAGGCAGCGGCCGCCATCTTTGGTGTCACCTGCATCAATGACATCACCGCACTCGACCTGCTGAACGCAGACGCGTCGTTTGCGCAGTGGACGCGCGCCAAGGGCATGGACGGCTTTGGCGTGTTCGGTCCGGTGATCGCCACCGGGCTGGACCCAGCAACGCTGTCGGTGCGCACCCGCGTCAATGGCCGCGAGCGCCAGAACTTTGCCTGCAGCGGGATGGTCTTTCCTGCTGCGCAGATCGTCAGCGCCCTGTCGCGCGACATGACGCTCGAGCCGGGCGACGTGATCGCCTGCGGCACCTCGCTGGGCGTGCTGCCCATGCGGGCCGGCACCGAGGTCGAGGTGGAGATCGACGGCGTGGGCGTGCTCAAGAACACCTACGCCGGCCCGCGGCCCAGCCGCGCAGGTGACACCGCGCTTGCGGTAGAGTCCGCGGCTTCTTCGAATTGAGCCCCAACGGCACTCCTTCACAGGGATACCCATGAAAGTCTGCATCGTCGGCACCGGCGCCATCGGCGGCATGATCGGCGTGAAGCTGGCACGCACCGGCCACGAGGTCAGCGTGATCCTGCGCGGCGCCAACCTGGAGGCGGTGCGTGCCAAGGGCATGACGCTGATTGAAGAGAACGGCACCGAGGTGCACGTGACACCGGCCAAGGCCACCGCCTCGCTGGCCGAGGCCGGCCCGCAAGACCTGGTGGTGCTGGGCATGAAGGCGCATCAGGTGGCGGCCGTGGCGCCCGATCTGCATCACCTGATGCAGGACGGCACCCGCATCGTGACGATGCAAAACGGCATCCCCTGGTGGTACTTCCACAAGCTGGGCGGGCCGTACGAAGGCACGCCGGTGTCCTCAGTCGACCCCGACGGCACGATCGCCAAGCACATCGACGTCAACCGCGTGATCGGCAGCGTGGTGTACCCGGCCAGCGAAGTCATCCGCCCCGGCGTGATCCAGGTGATCGAGGGCAACCGCTTCACCCTGGGCGAACTCGACGGCAGCGACACGCCGTCCATCCGCGCGATTGCCGATGCCTTCAAGGCCGCAGGCTTCAAGGCGCCGATCTCCAGCGACATCCGCTCGGATATCTGGCTCTAGGTGTGGGGCAACG
>JBJTCL010000053.1:0-21957 GCA_046091865.1 Burkholderiaceae bacterium
ACTTTGGTTTTGGCGCGCTGCGGGCAAACACCAAGAGCAACTGCAACTACAGCAGGCTGCCGACATACGAGCCCACCACCCTCACCGCCAACATCGAGAACATGGCCCGGCTGATGGGGGTGGCGCCGCCAAACAGGCCCACGCACACCAGCTTGCCTGCCTTGCGCAGCGCGCCAAAACCAAAGTTGAAGGTGGGCGCCGCACCGACGAAGTCGATGGCCGCAGCCACGCCGCCGCCGGTGGACTTGATCAGGTTCTTGAGCGCGCCGTCGGCGGTGGGGTCGATCAGCTCACCCGCGCCTGCTTCACGCGCGGTGTCCCACTTGGACTGGTCGAGTTCCACCACTATCGGGGCCACGCCGAACATCTGCCTGGCCAGGCGAATGCCCGACAGGCCCACGCCGCCCGCGCCGATGATCAGCAGCGGATCCTGCGGGCCGATCCGGCCCACCTTCTTGAGCGCGCTGTAGGCGGTCAGGCCCGAGCAGGCGTAGGTGCAGGCCTGCTCTTCGGGCAGGTTGCCGTAGTCGACGAGGTACTTGGCATCGGGCACGACCACATGGCTGGCAAAGCCGCCGTCGCGCTGGATGCCCAGCGTCTGCGGGCGGTTGCACAGGTGCTCGCGGCCGTCGGCGCACAGCGAGCAGCTGCCGCAACCGATCCACGGAAACACCACGCGGCGGTCGCCCACCGACACGCCCTTGGCGTCGGGGCCCACGGCCACCACGGTGCCGGCGATCTCGTGGCCCAGCGTGCGCGGCGGCTGCAGCGCGCGGGTCATGTCGAGCTTGTTGCCGTTGCCCAGGTCAAAGTAGCCGTCGTGCAGGTGCACGTCGCTGTGGCACACGCCGCAGCTGCCGATGCGCACGATCACCTCGCGGCCCTGGGCTTGGGGAACCTCGCGCAGTTTCTGCGCCAGGGGCTGGCCGAAGGTCTCGACCTGGTAACTGGTCATCGTCATGGGAAGGTCTTGGTGTTCGGTGGTGTGGGGTTGTGAAACGGGGGCCGTGGCTCAGTCACGCTCCTGCTCGAGCGCGCGCAGCTTGAAGCGCTGGATCTTTCCGGTGGCCGTCTTGGGCAGCTCGGTGACGAACTCGATGAAGCGCGGGTACTTGTAGGGCGCCAGGCGGTCCTTGACGAAGGCCTTGAGCTCGGCCTCGTCGGTACTTTGGCCAGGCTTGAGCACCACGAAGGCCTTGGTCTTGGTCAGGCCCTCGGCGTCTTCCTTGCCGATGACGGCCGCCTCGAGTACGGCGGGGTGCTGCACCAGCGTGGCCTCCACCTCGAAGGGGCTCACGTAGATGCCGCTGACCTTGAGCATGTCGTCGCTGCGGCCGCTGTAGGTGTAGGTGCCGTCGGCGTTGCGCACGTACTTGTCGCCGCTCTTGGTCCACGCGCCCTGAAAGGTCTCGCGCGACTTGGCGCGGTTGCCCCAATACATCATCGCGGCGCTCGGGCCGTGGATGTACAGGTCACCGGGCTCGCCGTCGGGCACCGGGCCGCCGTCTTCGCCGCGCAGCTCGATGGTGTAGCCCGGCACCGGCCAGCCGGTGGTGCCGTAGCGCACGGCGTCGGGCTTGTTGGACAGAAAGATGTGCAGCATCTCGGTGGAGCCGATTCCGTCGACGATGTCCACCCCGAAGTGGCGCTTGAAGCGCTCGCCCAACTCGGCGGGCAGCGCCTCGCCCGCAGACGACACGAGGCGCAGAGTCACGTCGCTGGCCGCGGGCAGCGCCGGGTGGGCCAGCATGCCGGCAAAGCCGGTGGGCGCGCCAAAGAACACCGTGGGCTTGACGCCGCCCACGCCGCCCAGCCAGCGCTTGAAGGTGGCGTCGGGCGTGGGGCGCTCGCCCATCAGGATGGTGGTGGCGCCCACGGTCATCGGAAAGCTCAGGCCATTGCCCAGGCCGTAGGCAAAGAACAGCTTGGCCGCCGAGAAGCACACATCCGATTCGGTGAGCGACAGCACGCGCTTGCCGTACAGCTCGGCCGTCCAGTAGGGGTTGGCGTGCGAATGCACCGTGCCCTTGGGGCGGCCGGTGGAGCCCGACGAATACAGCCAGAAGGCCGGGTCATCGGCGCCCGTGGGGGCGGCGCGCGTGGCGGGTTCGTGCGAGGCCAGGAAGGCCTCAAAGTCGACCTCGGCCGGATGCAGCGGCGCCACCGGCTTGGACACGATCACCTTGCGCACCTCGTGGTCGCAGCGCGTCATCGCCGCCGTGAGCGTGGGCAGCAGTGCGCCCGACACCATCACCGCCTGCGCGCGCGAGTTCTCCAGCATGTAGGCGTAGTCGTCGGCGGTCAGCAGCGTGTTCACCGCCACCGGCACCAGGCCGGCATGGATGCCGCCCAGAAAGCCCACCGGCCAGTCGCAGCCGTCTTGCATCAGCAGCAGCACGCGCTCTTCGCGGCGGATGCCCAGGCTGCGCAGGCCACTGGCCAGGCGGCGCACGCGCTGCGCGAGGTCGCCATACGTCAAGACGCCGGCGTCGTCGACGAAGGCGGTTTTGTCGGCGCGCGCGGCGTTCAGGTCCAGCAGGTGCTGGGCAAAGTTGAACTGCGCCGGTG
This sequence comes from Burkholderiaceae bacterium, assembly GCA_046091865.1. GTDB lineage: Bacteria > Pseudomonadota > Gammaproteobacteria > Burkholderiales > Burkholderiaceae_C > JBDLRH01. The sequence continues at coordinate 2,569 of JBJTCL010000053.1, forward strand.
GCGCGGCAACGTCGACGGTGGTGGGCTGATCGGTCATGGCGCTGTCTCCTGTGGATGTGGGGTGGGCCGTGTGCCTCTGGCGGGCACTCTCGGCAACATGCACTATTGTGCGTAAATGAACTTTAAAGCCCGCCGGGTTACATGTCAAGCACTATAATTCCTGTTACCGCCGGTTGCGTTCTGGGCAGATTCAGGCGCTGTGGGGGTCTGTGGGGGTGCTTGGCAGGGCGCGAACAGCGCGCCGCGACGGGCTGTGGGCCCGTCAGGGGATGCAACTTAGTTCAGGAGCCCAGGCCAGGGGTAGCCGGGGCGGCCGGGGCGGCAGGGACGGGAGAGCTGCCTAGTTTTTCAGCAGGGCAATCCGGCCGGCCAGCCGGAGCGACAGCCGGGCCTGGCCTTCTTGCACCACCGGCGCGGCCGCCACCGCCGAGCGCGCCGACATGGTGGACAGCATCGGCACCGGGCCGTCGGAGAACGGCTCTTGCAGGGTCACGTCGCGGATCTCGAAGCCCCGGTAGCCCAGCGACTTGGCCAGCTCCTGGCTTTTGTCGCGAAACGCCACGCCCGCCATGGCGATGAGTTGCTGGCGGGTGCGGGTCTTCAGCGCCTCCGAGGGCTGATAGCCCATGGACAGCAGCTCGAGCTGCGAGCCGCCGGCGCGCCAGAAGCGGTCGAACGCGTCGGCGCGCGTGGTGGTGAGCGTGAGGCTGTTGCGCACGCGCCAGCCCTGCGGCTTGCCCTGGTCGTAGTCCATGCCAGTGTTCATGCGCTGCGACCGCACCACCAGATCCGGATGCCGCCGCAGCAACTGCTGCAGGGCCTCGGCAGCGGCAGCGGCCTGCTGGTTCACCGCGGCCAGATCCTTGCCGGCGTGCTGGGCCTGCAGGCTCACCACCAGTTCGTCAGGCGTCACCTCCAGCGACACCTCAGTGGTGAGTTGCGCCAGCGGCGCATCACCGGCACCTGCGGGCACGGCGGATAACGCCTGCGATGCCGGCGACGAAGGCTGGGCCGCCAGCGCAGCGCCGCCCGCCAAGGCCAGGCTCATGCAAAGCCATGTGGCTACACGGGCGAAGGCTTGAGTCATCACGGCACCTGCTGGGTGAGGCTGCGTAAGCGGCTCAGCGCAGCATGCGCAGCGCGGTGAGCGCGATCGCCTGCGCGCGCGGCACGACGCTGCTGACCTTGAGCCATTCATCGGCCGTGTGCACCTTGCCGCCCACCGGTCCGGTGCCGCACAGCGTGGGGATGCCCGCCGCCGCAGTGAAGCCCGAGTCGGCCGAGCCGCCGGTGTATTCGCCCGATGCCGCAAACCCAATGGCGGCGGCAGAGTCCACGTAGGCGTCGAACAGACCCTTGCTGGCCTCGGACTGCACCAGCGGCAAAAAGTAGCGCTGCTGCGTGATGTGCGCGCAGGTGCCCTTGACCGCCACCTCTTGCATGATCGCCGCCAGCTTGGCCTGCACGTCTTCCATGGCCTCGGCCGTCTTGAAGCGCACGTCGATCGAGGCGCGCGCATGGGGCGCCACGGTGTTGACCGAGATACCGCCCTGGATCAGGCCCACGTTCACGGTGGTGCCGATGTCGTAGTCGGTGAGGCGGTGCATCTGCTGCACCTTGCGCGCCAGCGCTTCGATCGCGCTGGCGCCGTCCTGATGGTTCACGCCCGAGTGCGCAGGAATGCCGGTGACCTCGCAGTCCACAAACATCGCGCCCTTGCGGCCCGTGACCACGTTGCCGCTGGGCCGCCCCGGCTCGGAGTTGAACACCGCACGCGCGTTGGACGCGTTGGCCTCGATGAAGGGGCGCGAGGCCGGTGAGGCGATCTCTTCATCGGCGGTGTACAGGCCCACCATGGGCGCCTCGATGCCCGCGCGCGCAAACGCCGACAGCACGAACGAGTTGATCACCAGCCCGGCCTTCATGTCGGCCACGCCGGGGCCGTAGGCCATGTCGCCATCGACGCGGAACGGCCGTTGCGCCGCCGTGCCCTCGGGGAACACCGTGTCGCAGTGCCCCATCAGCACGATGGGCTTGCCGCTGCCCGCCACGCTGGCGCGCATGCAGTTGCCCGCCTGCGCGTTGGGGTGAATCTCGCAGGCTACGCCATGGTGCTGCAAATGCTCGCGCAGATGGCCGATCACTGCATCGACGCCGGCCTTGTGATAGCTACCGGAGTCGATGTCGACGATGCGCTGCAGCAGTTGCAGCATCTGCCGCTGCGACGCCGCCAGATCGTCCAGAACCTGCTGCTCGCGCGTGCTGAGGGTTTCGGTCATGCCTTGATGCCCGCCTCGTCGATCACCTTGGAATACTGCGCAAACTGGTCGTTGATGTGCGCGGCAAAGCGGGCCGGGTCCATCAGGTAGGGCTGCAGGCCGGCGGCCACCAGACGCTTGCCCACATCGGCATCGTTCACCGCGTTGGCGGCGGCGCGCGCCAGGCGGGCCACCACGTCCCGGGGCGTGCCGGCCGGCGCGCACAGGCCGAACCAGGCCGCAGCCTCGTAGCCGGGAATCCCCGACTCGATGACGGTGGGCACGCTGGGCAGCGCAGGCAGACGCTGCGCGGTGGTGACGGCCAGCATGCGCAACTTGCCTGCATCGACATGCGCCTGGATCTCGCTGACGTTGGCCAGCACGGTTTGCACATGCCCGGCCAGCACCGAGTTGACCGCCGGCGAGCCACCCGGGAACGGCACATAGGTCATGCGCAGGCCCGCGGCACGCACCAGCATCTCGGCCGCAATGTGCTGGGCCGTGGCCGGCCCAAAGGCTGCGTACGACACCGTGTCCGGCTTGGCCTTGACCGCGTCCATCCACTCCTTGAAGGTGCGCCACGGGGCGGCGCTGTTGACCGCAATGGCTTGCGGCGAATTGGTCAGGCAAGCCACCGGCTCGAACGCCTTGAGGCCGGCATACGGCAGCGTGGGGCCGCGCAACTTGGCGTTGATGACAAAGCTGTTGGCCATCAGCAGCAACGTGTGGCCATCGGGCTGGGCCTGCGCCACCTGCTGCGTGCCGATGACGGTGCCGGCACCCGGCTTGTTCTCCACCACCACCGGCTGCCCCAGGTCGCGCGACATGAAGTCACCGATCAGCCGCGCCTGCATGTCGCCCGTGCCGCCCGGCGGGAACGGCACCACCAGCTTGATGGGCCGCGACGGAAACGACTGCGCCAGCGACGGGCCGGCGATGGCGGTGATGACGCTGCTTGCCAGAAGGTGTCGGCGTGAAATCATGGAATGGGTCCTGCTGAATGCTGATGGGTTGCTGCCTGGCGCCACATGCTGCACTGCGCATGGCTGCAGCAAATTCTGGGAGACATCGCAGCACCGGTCAACGCGGTCTTCCCTTGCACCGGCGCTGGCCTGTCGCGCAGGGGTCTCAGCTGCTGCGACGCAGCATCGACGTGCAAGCACGCGCGTCGTCGCGGTGCTTGACAGGCCGGCGGTCCTGGACGAAGGTGCGGCCCGGTTCCCAGCACAACACACAAGCACCGAGGAGACCTGCATGATCCAGCGACGACATCTCATTGCAGCCGGCGCCGCGTTGGCCGGCACCCCCTGGGCCACCGCACAGTCGTTTCCCAGCCGGCCGGTGCGCGTGGTGCCGTTTGGCACCGCGGGAGGGCCCATTGACGCGCTGGCGCGCGCCTATGGCGAGAAGCTGCAGCAGCGCTGGGGACAGCCCATCGTGGTGGATGCCAAGCCCGGCGCCAGCGGCATCATCGCCGCCGACTTCGTGGCCAAGGCCGCGCCCGACGGCCACACGGTGATGATGACGCTGCCGCTCACCCATGTGAACAATGCCATCCTGCAAGCCCGGCTGCCCTACGACCCCGAGCGCGACTTCACGCCGCTGTCGATGGTGGCCACCGGCGGGCCGATGATCGTGGCGCGTGCGAATGCGCCCTACAACACGCTGCGCGAGTTTGTGGAATTCGCAAGAAAGGCCGGCAAGCCGCTGAACTACGGCACCTGGGGCAATGGCTCCACTGCCCACCTGTTTGGAGAACTGCTCAAGCGCCAGACCGGTGCCGACCTGAACCATGCGGCCTACAAGTCCGAAGCCGCTGCCCACACCGACCTGTTCGGTGAGCTGTTGGACTTTGCCTGGGCCAACCCGGCCAGCGCGCGCAACCACAGCCAGGCCGGCAAGATGAAAGTGCTGGCGATTGCCGGAACGCGCCGCGTGTCCACGATGCCGCAGGTGCCCACCTTCACCGAGCAGGGCTTCCAGGGGTTCGACATCGACAGCTGGATCGGCTGGTACGCGCCGGCCCGGCTGAGCGCCGACATCCAGGCGATGTGGGTGAATGCACTGCGCGAAATCACCGCGCAGCCCGACATCCAGGCGCGGCTGACAGCATTTGGTTTCGAGCCGCTGGGCAACACGCCGCAGCAGTTCATCGAGGTGTTCCGCGCCGACTTTCCGCGCATCTCGGCCCTGATCAAGGCGGCCGGCGTGACGGCGCAGCCCTGACACCGCCATCACCCCACACTGCCCCGTGCACGCATGAACAGCCCTGAAAGCCCCGACCAGCCCGGCAGCGCCACCGGCGCCGCCCACACGCGTCGCGTGGTGCCCATCACCGTGGACACCGGCACCGCCTACGGCCGCCCCGCCCCCAGCCATCGCGCCGAACTCACCGAAGTGGGCGCAGGCACGCCCATGGGCGAGCTGCTGCGACGCTACTGGCACCCGGTCGGCCTGGTCAGCGATGCCACCGATGTACCGCGCAAGGTGCGCGTGCTGGGCGAAGACCTGATCCTGTTTCGCGACGGGCAAGGCCGCGCGGGCCTGCTGTACCCGCACTGCGCGCATCGCGGCACGTCGCTGTATTACGGCCGCGTGGAAGAGCGCGGCCTGCGCTGCTGTTATCACGGCTGGATGTTCGATGTGCAGGGGCACTGCGTGGACCAGCCCTGCGAGCCCGACGGCGGCCGCGCACGGGACCGCGTGCGCCAGCCCTGGTATCCGGTGGAGGAACGCTACGGTCTGATCTGGGCCTACATGGGCCCGCCCGAGCGCAAGCCGGTGCTGCCGCGCTACGAGTGTCTGGAGGTGCTGGACGAGGGCGAGTTCCTCGAGGCGGATGACCGCAGCATCGGCGGCGGCGGCCCGCAGATCATTCCGTGCAACTGGCTGCAGCACTACGAGAATCTGGTCGATCCCTTTCATGTGGTGATCCTGCACGGCAGCTTCAGCGGCACGCAGTTCGTCGAACAGATGGCGGTGATGCCGCAGGTCACCTGGGACACGCAGGAGCACAGCGTGCGCACCCTGTCGGTACGCCAGTTGCCCGACGGCAAGTTGCTGCGCCGCATCTCCGAGGCCGGGCTGCCCACGCTGCGGGTGATCCCCAACCCGCGCATCGGCCGCGCCGGACGGGTGGAGTCGCTGGGCTGGGTGCTGCCCATCGATGACCACCACTTTCGCATCTATGTGGTGGGCCGCGTGCGCGAGGCTGGCGAGCTGCACAAGATGCGGTCCCGCCTGGGCGGCAAGCTGTGGGAGGAGCTGACCGAGGCCGAGCACCAGCGCTTTCCGGGCGACTACGAAGCCATGGTGAGCCAGGGGCCGATTGCGCATCACTCCGAGGAACACCTGGCCACGAGCGACCGCGGCATCGTGATGCTGCGCCGCTTGCTGCACAAGCAGTTGGAGGCGGTGGCCGCCGGCGGCGACCCGGCGGGTGTGTCGTTTGATCCAGCGGCACCGCCGGTGCGCTTTACCGCTGGCAACTACATCGAGGACCGCGTTGACTGATGCGGCGCCGCCAGCGCGCTTTGTGGTGCGGCTGGCGCGATCGGGGCGCGATGTGGCCGTGAGCGAAGGCCAGTCGGTGCTAGATGCGCTGCGCGACAGCGGCGTGCCGGTGCCTGCGTCGTGCCATCAGGGGGTGTGCGGTACCTGTCTGACGCGCGTGCTGCAGGGCGAGCCCGAGCACTGGGACCTGTATCTCACCCCCGAAGAGCAGGCCGCCAACGACCAGTTCACGCCCTGCTGTTCGCGCTCGAAGTCAGCACTGCTGGTGATCGACCTGTAGCGCCAGCAGGGGTAGCCGTCAGCCCCGCAGCGCCGCTGCGCGACGCTTGCGCCGCACCAGCACCCAGGCGGTGTTCAGACCCGACAGCACCATGATCGGCCACAGGAAGGCGCACACCAGCACCCACATCGCACGCTCGCCCAGGCTGGCGGCATGCGATGCCGCATCGGACTGGCGCGGGCCTTCGCTGAAGAGGTGACGGCGCGTGAAGGTGGCCAACCCGAAGGCAGAACCCAGCGCTAGGAACAACACGATGTAGAGGTTCATAAAAGCTCCTGCGCCCGTGCCCGGGCTGCTGGCGCCGCCAGAGAGTTGACGGCGCTGCGCACGCAGCTTAGTCGCTTTTGGGGGCGGTGACCAGCCTCGCGGCGCGGCGGCGCTTCGGCCCGCAGCTGCCGCGATCAGCCCTTGCCGGCCGCGCCGCCCGCGTGCCGCGACACAGCGACCGCCTCGCCCATCAGCCCGCGCGGGCGCCACAGCAGCATCAGCGCGATCAGCACGCCAATCAGCACCACCTGCAGCGCCGCCGCGCGCGCCTGCTCAGCCTGCGGCACCACGCCACGCAGCAGCCCGCCCGAGATCGCCCAGAAGCCCCACACCACATACGCGCCAAGGATGGCGCCGCGGTTGTTGCCCGAGCCGCCGACGATCAGCATGGCCCACATCTGGAAGGTGAGGATGGGCAGAAAATCCTCCGGCGCGACAAATCCCACAAAGTGCGCATACAGAGCCCCGCCCAGCCCCATCAGCATGCTGCCCATCACGAACGACTGCAGCCGATAGGCAAAGGCCTGCTTGCCCAGTGACGAGGCTGCGTCCTCGTCCTCGCGGATGGCGCGCAGCACACGGCCCCATGGGCTCCTGACCAAGCGCTCCAGCGCCGCATAGGCCAGCAGCAACAAGGCCACCACCAGCGCCAGATAGGCGATCGTCCAGTTCAGGCCAGTGCCCAGCCAGCCCTGCATCGGCTTGGGGATGAACTGCACGCCAAAGGGCCCGCCGGTGAGCCACTGTGCGTTCAGCGCCACCAGCTGCACCGTCACGGCAATGCCGAAGGTGGTGATGGCCAGGTAGTCGTGGCGCAAGCGCAGCGTGGCCAGCCCCACCAGCAAGCCCGCCACACCGCTGCTGAGCATGGCCCCCAGCCAGCCCAGGGCCACCGGCCAGCCCAGGCCGCCGACGCGCCCGCTGGCCTCGGGTGTGGTGAGCAGGGCCGAGGTGTAGGCGCCGATGGCCACAAAGCCCGCCACCCCCACGTTGAACAGGCCGGTGAATCCCCACTGCAGGTTCAGCCCCAGCACGATCACCGCGAACACGGTGGCAAAGACCAGGAAGAAACTTCCGTAGGAAACGATGTCGACAAAGCCGGGCATGTTCGGGTCGGTGCGTCAGTTCTTTTCGGGGAACAGCCCCGTGGGCCGCACCAGCAGGATCAGGATCAACACCGCAAACGACGCCGCTGCGCGGTACTCGGCACCGATCCACATGACCGCCGCACTCTCGGCCAGGCCCACGATCAGGCCGCCGATCACCGCGCCCCACACCGAGCCGATGCCGCCCAGGATGGCGGCCGCAAACAGCGGCAGCAGCAGGTCTTGCCCCAGCGTCGGACGCAGTTGAACCGTCAGCCCGGCCAGCACACCGGCCACGGCCGCCAGCACGCCGCCCAGCACCCAGGTGGCCAGCAGCACGCGTTCGGGGTTGATGCCGCACACGCGCACCAGTTGCGGGTTGAGCGAGGTCGCGCGCATCGCGCGCCCGAGCGTGCTGCGTTGCAGGAACAGGTGCACCGCAATCACCGTGGCCAGCGTGAGCCCGAGCACAAAGATCTGGTCGGGCGTGATGCGCAGGCCCCCGTGGAACGAGCGCGGCAGCAGCGGAATGGCCATCTGCAGCGCATCCGAGTAGTACTGCGGGATGCCGCCGTAGATGAAGAACAGCACATTGCGCAGCGCCAGGGCCGCGCCAAAACTGGCGATCACCAGGGTGATGGCGCCTTGTGCACGCAGGCGACGAAACAGCAGCTCGTCGACCAGCAGCGCCAGGCCCACCGTGCCTGCAATCGCCGCCAGCAGACCCAGCACCAGCGGCCAGCCGAACGACAGCGGGCCAAAGGGACCACCGCCCACCAGCGTCTGGAACCATCCCAGGGCCGACAAGGCCAGGTATGCGCCCCACGCAAGCATCTCACCATGACCGAAGTTGGAGAAGCGCAGGATGGAAAACGTGAGCGTGAGGCCAATCGCGCCCAGCGACACGATGGAGCCCACCACCAGGCCATCGGCCAGCACCTGCAGCATCATGGTTGCGCCTCCACATGCCGGCCCAGGTACAGCTCGGCGATCCGCGCGTCGCTGGCCAGCTGCGCGGCCGGCGCCACCACTTTCTCGCAGCCCTCCACCAGCACGGCAGCCCGATCGGCAATGGACAGCGCCGCCTTGACGTTCTGCTCAACCAGCACCACCGTGATGCCCTGCGCAGCGATGTCACGCAGCACACGAAACACCTCCGACACCAGACGCGGCGACAGGCCGGCCGACGGCTCGTCGAGCATCAGCACGCGCGGCAGGTTGATCAGCGCGCGGGCGATGGCCAGCATCTGGCGCTGTCCGCCCGACAGCCGCCCCGCCAGCAATCTGCGCTGCCGGGCAAGGTCGGGGAACTGCGCATACAGGTGGTCCAGGCGCGAGCGCGGTGCGCGTTGCAGTGCTGCCGCCAGTTCCAGGTTCTCCGCCACGCTCAGGTTGGTGAACACGTTCTCGGTCTGCGGCACAAAACCCAGACCCAGCCTGGCCATGGCATGCGCGGGCTCGCGGGTGATGTCGCGCCCGTCCAGCCACACGCTGCCTTGCGTGACCGGCACCAGGCCGGCCACGGCCTTCACCAAAGTGGACTTGCCCGCCCCGTTGGGCCCCAGCATGGCCAGTACCTCGCGCTCGGCCACATCCAGGCTGGCCCCGCGAACGATCGACAGGCCGGGCTCGTAGCCCGCCCACAGCGAATCGATGCGCAGCACCGCGGTGTGGCCCATGTCAGACGCCCTCTTCCACCGGCGAGCCGCCCAGGTAGGCCTCCACCACACGCGGATCCTGCAGCACCTGCGCCGCAGTGCCCTGCGCCAGCAGCTTGCCCTGCGCCATCACCAGCACCGGGTCGCACAGCGACGCCACCAGGTCCATGTTGTGTTCGATGATGAGAAAGTTCACGCCCTGACGGTGCAGCGTCGCGATGCGGTCGACGATGGTGTCCAGCAGCGCAGGATTGACGCCCGCCCCGGGCTCATCGAGCAGCACCAGGCGGGGCTCGGACACCATGGCGCGCGCCAGCTCCAGCAGCTTGCGCTGGCCGCCCGACAGCACGCGCGCGGGCTCGTGCGCCAGATGCGTCATGCCCACGAAGTCGAGCCAGTGCATGGCACGCTCGCGCACCTGCGCTTCTTCGCGCGCCACGCGTGCAGGCTGAAGCCAGTTGCGCCAGAACGTTTCACCGGCTTGCGCCTTGGGCGCGAGCATTACGTTCTCCAGCACCGACATCGCTGCAAACGGCTTGGGGATCTGGAAGGTGCGCGCCAGCCCGGCGTGAAACACCTGGTCGGGTCGCAGACCGCCGATGGGCTGGCCGTTGAGGATGATGCGTCCTCCATCGGGCCGCAGGGCTCCGGCGATCAGGTTGAACAAGGTGGTCTTGCCGGCCCCGTTGGGCCCGATCAGGCCGGTGATGCGACCGGCCTCCAGCGTGAAAGACACGCCATCGACAGCGCGGTTCCCGCCGAACGCCTTGACCACATCGTCCAGAATCAACATCGCGGCGATTCTTACCGAAAATGCCCAACCCTCAGGAGACGCCCATGAGCGACCAAGGATTTGAGCTGTACGACCTGCGCGTGGAAGTGGTGGCCCCCGAGGGCGCGCGCATCTACTGCAGCGCACAGCCCGGCGACTACTTTGAACTGCACGGCGAGGTGCTGCATCTGCCGGCAGGCCAGGGCTTCTCGATCTATTCGCTGGCGGCCCTGCTGCCGCTGCTGCCTGCCAAGCAGCGCGCCACCGACCCGAACGACTGGATGTCCACCGACGCCGAGGTGGCCTGCCCCGACCCCAACTGCCCCACCCGGTTTCGCATCACGCGCCTGGGCAAGCGCCGCTTTCGCCACGCCGACACCACCGCAGTCCCGCTTCCGAACACACCATGAATCCAGAACGCACCCTGCTCGCCCCCGGCTACGACATTCCCCGCCTGATCCGTGGCGGCTGGCAACTGGCCGGTGACCACGGCGAGGTCGACGCACAGCGCGCCGTCGATGACATGGCCGCCTTCGTGAAGGCCGGCGTGAACGCCTTCGACTGCGCCGACATCTACACCGGCGTGGAAGAGCTGATCGGCCGCTACCGCGAACGCGATCCGTCGCTGCGCGTGCACACTAAGTTCGTGCCCGATCTGGCCGAACTGGCCCAGGTGGACGAGGCCTATGTGCGCCGCATCAATGCGCGATCGCGCCAGCGGCTGCGAATGGCCGCGCCCGACCTGGTGCAGTACCACTGGTGGGACTACAACGTGCCGGGCATGGTGCAGGTGGCGCGTCATCTGGTGACGCTGCAGCACGAGGGCCTGATCCGCCACATCGGCGGCACCAACTTCGACTCCGTGCACACCGAGCAGCTGCTGGACGCCGGCGTGCCGATCGTCAGCATGCAGGTGCAGTACTCGCTGCTTGATCGGCGTGCGGCCGGTGCGATGTCGGCGCTGTGCGCGCGCAGCCCGGTGAAGCTGCTGTGCTACGGAACGCTGGCCGGTGGCTTGCTCACGCCCGCCTGGCTGAACGCGCCCGAGCCCGACACGCTCACCAACCGTTCGCACATCAAATACAAGCTGGTCATCGATGACTTTGGCGGCTGGGATGCGTTCCAGCGGCTGCTGCACCTGCTGGACTCGATCGGCAAGAGGCACGGCGTGGGCCTGTCGGCCGTGGCCACACGATGGGTGCTCGATCAGCCGCATGTGGCCGCCGCCATCGTCGGGGCGCGCTATGCGTCGCACCTGCCCGAGCACCTGCAGGTGTTCGACTTCGCGCTCGATGCGCAGGACACCGCGGCCATCGAAAAGCTTGTGTCAGAATGCTCCGGCCCCCAAGGAGACACGTATGCGCTCGAGCGCGACCGGCAGGGTCGGCACGGGCGCATCATGAAGTACAACCTGAACAAGATCGAATGATCGGCATGAGGAGTTCACGCATGAAGACCACCACGCTCGCATCACTGGCCGCACTCGCCGCATCGCTGCTGGCGGCCGCCGGCCCCGCGCAGGCACAAGCCCCCTCCTGCAAGCACACCGTGGGCATGGTGGTGTCGCTCACCGGCCCGGCCGGCCGCTTTGGTCAGGCCGCCTCCAAGTCGGTCGAGATGGCCTTTCGTGATCTCAACGCCGCTGCGGGGGCCGCAGGCGTCGCGGGCTGCCAACTGGCCGTGGAAGTGCGCGACGCGCAAAGCCAGGGCACGGTGGCGGTGGACCAGGCGCGCCAGTTGGTCGATCTGCGCAAGACGCCGGTCATCATCGGCGGCATCATTTCGTCGGTGTCGATTCCGATGGTGACCTCGGTCACCGCGCCGGCCGGTGTGGTGCAGATCTCGCCGGCGTCGTCATCGCCCACGCTGACCCGCATGGCGGCCGAAGGCCAGACCAAGGGCTGGTTCTTCCGCACCATCACCTCGGACGCGCTGCAGGGCACGGCAGCGGCCAAGTACGCGCTCGATCAGGGGCTGCGCAACCTGGCGGTCATCCATGTGAACAACGATTTCGGCGTGAACATGCTCGCCGAGTTCCGTCGCACCTACGAGGCGCTGGGCGGCAAGATCTCCAGCGTCACGCCGTACAACCAGAGCCAGGCCTCGTACGCCCCCGAGGTGACGCGTGCGCTGCAGGGCGATCCGCCCGCGCTGTACCTGATCGGCTATCCGGGTGACGGCACCACCATCCTGCGCACCTGGATCCAGCAGGGCGGCCCGCAGCGCTTCCTGCTGAACGACGGCATGAACTCGGCCGACCTCATCAAGGGCGTGGGCCCGCAGTTCCTGAACAACGCCTTCGGTACCTCGTCGGGCACCACACGCACGCCCAGCACCGAGTACTTTGGCGCGAACTACGCGGCCATGAGCGGTGGCTTTGATGCCAACGCGCCCGCCGCCGATCGCGCCTTCGACGCCGCCGCCATCCTCGGCCTGGCAATTGCCAAGGCCGGCAAGTTCGAGTCTGCGGCCATCCGCGACGCGATCCGCGATGTCACCAAGCCGGGCGGCGAGGTGGTGCATGCCGGCCCGCAGGGCTTTGCGCGCGCGCTGCAGCTCATCCGCGAACGCAAGCCGGTGCGCTACGTCGGCGTGATCGGCGCGGTGGACTTTGACCGCAACGGCGACATCGTCGGTCCGTTCCGCCTGTGGCGCATCCAGAACGGCGAAGTCACCACCACCGGGCAGATGAGCGCCGAGGACGTGCAGGCCGTGCAGGCGCGCCTGCCGCGCTGAGCCTGCGGTGGCGGGCCAAGCTGGCTCCCCCGCCCTGGAGACCATCGAGCTGGCTCCGGGGCTGACCGTCCCGCGCGTGGTCACCGGCCTGTGGCAGGTGGCCGACATGGAGCGCGGTGGCACCGTGCTCGACCCGGTGCGTGCCGCCCAGTCGATGGGCGAATACGTCGCCGATGGTTTTTATGCCTTCGACATGGCCGACCACTATGGCTCGGCCGAGCTGATCACCGGCGAAGCACTCGCGCAGGGGCATCGCCTGCGCGCGTTCACCAAGTGGTGCCCCGAGCCCGGGCCCATGACCGCCGAGGTGGTGCGACAAGCGGTGCAGCGTGCACGCGACCGCATGCGCACACCCGCCATCGACCTGATGCAGCTGCACTGGTGGCACTTCGATCATCCGCAATACATCGATGCGATGCGCCAGCTGCGGGCGTTGCAGCAGGAGGGCTGGATCCGCCACATCGGCCTGACCAACTTCGACACGGCCCATCTGCGGGTGCTGCTGGCCGAGGGCCTGCCGGTGGCCACCAACCAGGTGTGCTGCTCGTTGCTGGACCGCCGCGCGCTGGGCGAGATGTCGGCGCTGTGCATGCGTCACGGCGTGCGCCTGCTGGCCTACGGAACGCTGGGTGGCGGCTTTTTGTCAGAGCGCTGGCTGGATGCGCCAGAGCCCGACACCATCGGCGACTGGAGCAAGATGAAGTACCGGCGCTTCATCGACGCCGTGGGCGGCTGGCAGGCGCTGCAAGGCGTGCTGCGTGCGGCCCATCAGATAGCCCGCAAGCACGGCGTGTCGATCGCCAACGTGGCCACCCGCTGGGTGCTGGACCAGCCTGCGGTGGGAGCGGTGATCGTCGGCGCACGGCTGGGTGAGTCGCAGCACCGCGCAGACAACGCGCGCCTGTTCTCGTTGACGCTCGATGGCGCCGACCGCACCCTGCTGCAGCAGGCGTTCGAGGCCACGCGCCCGATCGCCGGCGACTGTGGCGACGAATACCGCAGGCCGCCCTTCCTGACTGCATCGGGCGACCTCAGCCACCACCTGGCTAGCCTGCCGCAGGTGTGGCCGGCGCGCGCGGTGGCGGGCCGCAGCGACCGCTGGCGCGTGGACAGCGGCAGCGTGTGGGAACCGCTGGCCGGGTACGCACGCGCCGTGCGCGACGGACGCCGCGTGCTAGTGTCGGGCACCACTGCCACGCATGGCAGCAACGAGGTGATCGCCGCGCACGATGCGGGCGCGCAGGCCACCTATGTGCTCGACAAGATATCGGCCAGCCTGCGCGCGCTGGGCGCCACGCTGGACGATGTGGTGCGCACGCGGGTGTACCTGGCCGACGTGAACGACTGGGACGCGGTTTCGCGCGCGCATGGGCGCTTTTTTGGTGACATCCGGCCCGCCAACACCTTGCTGCAGGTGGGGGCGCTGGTGGGCAGTGGCTACCGCGTCGAAATTGAAGCCGAGGCGCTGCTGCCCGAAGGCGCCGCACCGCCGCCAGGCGTATTGCCCGCACACTGACCCTGCACAAGGGGTCGGCCGCAGATTGCCGCGCGGGCGACACCCCTGGCCCGGTCATCAGGGCCTTCCCCATTGACCGCCTTTGCGCGGCCTCTGCATCATCGTCGCGCAGACGCCCTTCCACCCCAAGGAGACACCATGCGCATCTCTCGCCGTCACTTCACCCTGGGCCTGTCGGCCGCCACGCTGGGCGTGGGCACCGCCGCGCAGGCGCAGGCCTTTCCGTCCAAGCCGATCAAGATCGTCGTGCCGTTCCCGGCCGGTGGCACCACCGACGTGGTGGCGCGGCTGGTGGCGCAGCGCATGAGCGAATCGATGGGCCAGCCGGTGACGGTGGAAAACCGCGGCGGTGCTGGTGGCGCCATCGGCGCGGATGCGGTGGCCAAGGCCGCACCCGACGGCCATACGCTGCTGATGCACAACCTCACCTTCCCGATGACCTCGGTGGCGCAGACGCTGGCCGGGCGCTCGCCCTTCAACGTCGAGTCCGACCTGGTGGGCGTGTCGATCTCGGTGTACGTGCCCTTCATGTGGACGGCGCACCCCGGCGTGCCGGTCAAGGACCTGCGTGAGCTGGGCAACCTGCTGCGCACGCAGAAGCTGCCCTACAACTACGGCTCAACCGGTCCAGGCTCGGCCATGCATGTGCAGGGCGAGGCCTTCAAGAAGGAAGCGCAGGTGGACATGCAGCATGTGCCTTTCCGCGGTGCGGCGCCGCTCAAGCAGGAACTGCTGGCCGGCCGCATCCAGGTGGGCGGCGACCAGTTGTCGACCTCGCTGGCCGAGATCAAGGCCGGCACGCTCAAGGCACTGGCCACCACCGCGTCCAAGCGCGTGCCCGAGCTGCCCGATGTGCCCACGGTGCGCGAGCTGGGCTTTCCCAATCTGGAGCTGGAAGGCTGGAACGGCCTGTTTGCACCGGCGCGTACCCCGCGCGATGTGCTCGACCGCCTGCAGCGCGAGGCCGCAGCCGCGGTGCGTCACCCCGATGTGGCCCGGCGGCTGGCCGAGATGGGCGCCGAGGCCGTGGGCTCCAACGGCGCGGCGCAGGACGAAATCTTCAAGCGGCAGATGAACCAGTTCCGGCCCATCATCCGCGAGATGAAGATCGAGAGCTGACCCGCTGCGCCCGGGTTCAACGACAGAGTGAAGGCGCCGGGCCAGCCGGCATCTTCACCCGTACAGATTCACCCCTGTGGCTTCAGCCTTGCTGCTTGAGCCACCACACCGGGAACTGGCTGCAGTCGGCACCGGCCAGGCCCTGCTCGATGGCCTGGTTCAAGTGGTCCAGCGTGGTCTGCGCCAGCGGCATCGCGCAACCGTTCTTGGCGCCCTGCTCGACCATGGTGCGCACGTCCTTGCGCATGGTGGCCAGATCCACCGTGACGGTGGGCTGCGGTGTGCCCGCCAGCGCATCGGCAATCATGCCGCCACGCACCTTGAGCATGTTGGGCCCGCCCGATGATTCGCTCAGCACCTCGATCATCAGCTTGGGGTCGATGTCCAGCGACTTGACCAGCGACAGCGCCTCGCCCAGCGTTTGCCAGTACACCATCAGCGGCAGGTTGACCGCGAGCTTCATGCGCGCGCCGTTGCCGTGCGCGCCCACCGACACCACCTTCTTGCACATCTGCTCGAGCAGTGGCATGGCGACCTGCACGTCGGCGGTGGCGCCCGCCACAAAGCCGATCAGCTTGCCCTCCTTGGCCGGCCCGATGCTGCCGCCAACAGGGCATTCGAGGTAGCGCACACCGGCCTGCTGCGCGCGCTGGCCCAGCTGCGCCTGCACCTCGGGCGCCACCGTGCTCATCTCGATCAGCAGCGCGCCCTGCACGCTGAACAATCCGTCAGCGCCCGACACCACCGCGTCGATGGCGGCCGCATCCGTCAACAGGCTGATCACCGCATCGCATTGACACGCCAGGTCGGCCGGGCGATCAACGCGCTGTGCCCCTGCGGCCACCAGCGCATCGGCGCGCGATGCGGTGCGGTTCCACACCATCACCTGATGGCCCAAACCCATCAGGCGCTGGGCTACGGCCTGGCCCATCTTGCCGGTACCGGCAATTCCCACTTTCATGCGTTCGTTCTCCTCATTCATCTGGGGCAGGTGCCGTCACTTGACGCGCTGCCCGTCCTTGACGATGGCGCGGATGCGGTCGCCCTGCCCGAGCAGGCAGCCGATGTCGGCCAGCGGATCTCCGTCGACCACCAGCACATCGGCCAGGGCACCGGGCTTGAGCACACCCAGTTGTCCGGCCTGGCCCAGGATCTCGGCGCCGATCAGCGTGGCCTGCTGCAGCACCGCGCCATTGCCCAGCACCTGTGCGCGGATGCGCAGCTCTTCCGACTGCAAGCGATGCGATTCGCCCAGCAGGTCGGTCCCCAGCCCCATGCGCACGCCCGCGCGCGCAAGCAGCTCCAGCGCCTTGATGCCGGCGCCACGCACCGACTCGATCTTGTCGACCGAGGCCTGCGGCAGCCCGTACTTTGCGCCCTCGCTGGCCAGCGCCTCGTAGGTGATGAGGGTGGGCACCATGAAGGCGCCGCGCTCGGCCATCACCCGGGCGGCATCCTCATCCACCAGGTTGCCGTGCTCGATGGTGCGCACGCCCAGCTCGACGGCCCGGCGGATGGCGCGCGCCGTGTAGGCATGGGCCAGCACATAGGTACCGGCGTTGGCGGTTTCCTCCACCGCGGCGCGGATCTCGTCGGCGCTGTAGCCCAGGTAATAGATGGGGTCGCTGGGCGAGGCAACGCCGCCCGAGGCCCTGATCTTGATCTGCGTGGCGCCCTTGAGCAGTTCCTCGCGTACCGCCGCGCGCATGGCATCCACCCCGTCCACCACCCGCGCCAGGCTGCCCACTTTTTGTGAGCAGGCACAGGGCTCAAGGATGTCGTTGCGCATGCGGAAGTCGCCATGGCCCCCGGTCTGCGACAGCGCCTTGCCCGAGGGGAAGATGCGCGGCCCGCGCACCATGCCGCTGCGCGTGGCCTCGGCCATCGAGCAGTCGGCTCCGCCCGCGTCGCGCACGGTCGTGAAGCCGCGCATCAGCATGCCCTCAAGAATGGGCAGGGACGACAGCGTGGCCAGCACATTGGGCATGCGCTGCACCTCGCCCAGGTTCAGCCGCGAGGCCACCTCATGCACATGGCAGTCGATCAGGCCGGGCATCACCGTCATGCCGCGTGCGTCGATCACTTGTGCGCCTTCGGGCACCGGCAGGCCGGGCCCCATGGCTTCGATGCGGCCGTCGCGCACCAGCACCGAGGTGTCGGGCACCAGGCGCAGGGTTTCCACGTCCAGGCAGCGGCCCGACTGGATCAACAGGGTACTCATCGGGTGGAGCTTAGGGGCTGCGACGGGACGGTTTCCTAAGGGAAAACCATCGCCCCGCTGGCGCGGGCCCTGCCTAGACTGGGGACGGCCACCATGCGCACCGCCGCGTGTGCACGGCGGCACCTTGTTCCACGCTGCACTTTTCGGAGTCGCTCATGCATTCATCCATCACTGCCTTCGCCCGTTCGGCGCTGCTGTGCTGCGCACTCGCGCTGGGCGCTGCAGCCCACGCCCAGACCTTCCGCTGGGGCGCGCAGAACGACATCCTCACGCTGGATCCGCACTCGCAGAACCACGCGACCACCAACAACATCATGGCTCACGTGTACGAGCCGCTGGTGCGCTACGACCGCAACAACCGCATCGAGCCGGCGCTGGCCACCAGCTGGAGCCAGACCAGCCCGACCGCGTGGCGCTTCAACCTGCGCAAGAACGTGAGCTTCCACGACGGCTCGCCGTTCACCGCCGACGACGTGATCTTCTCCTTTGACCGCAGCCGCCAGCCGCAGGGCACCATGGGCATCTATGTGGCCGGCGTGAGCGACATCCGCAAGGTCGACAACCACACGATCGACGTGATCCTGTCGGGGCCGAATCCGCTGCTGCTGAACAACTTCACCTATTTCTTCATCATGAACAAGGCCTGGGCGGCCAAGAACCGCTCGGAGAAGGTGCAGGACTACAGGGCCGGCGAAATCATCTTTGCTGCGCGCAACACCAACGGCACCGGGCCTTTCATCCTGCGGGAGTGGCAGCCCGACCAGCGCCTGGTGCTGACGGCCAACAAGTCGTGGTGGGACAAGATGCCGGGCAACGTGAGCGAGGTGATCTACACCCCGATCAAGTCCGACGCCACCCGTGTGGCCGCGCTGCTGGCCGGCAACGTCGACGCAGTGACCGACCTGCCCACGCAGGACGTGGCGCGGCTGCGCAGCAATGCCAACCTGTCCATCCTCGACGGCCCCGAAGTGCGCACCATCTTCATCGGCTTTGACATGGGCAGCGACGAGCTCAAATACGGCAGCAAGGGCAAGAACCCGTTCAAGGACGTGCGTGTTCGCCGCGCGCTGAACATGAGCGTGGACCGCGTCGGTATCCAGCGCACCATTATGCGCGGTCTGTCGGTGCCGGGCATGCTGCTGGTGGCGCCGGGCGTCAATGGCTACACCGCCGACGCCGACAAGCCGGTGGCACCCGACGTCGAAGGCGCCAAGAAGCTGCTGGCCGAGGCCGGTTTTCCCAACGGCTTCGAGTTCACGCTGGACTGCCCGAACAACCGCTACGTCAACGACGAAGAGGTGTGCCAGGCGGTGGTCAACATGTGGGCCCGCATCGGCGTGAGGGTGAAGCTCAACGCGCAGAACTTCGCCACCTTCATCGGCAAGATCCAGAACTTCGACACCAGCGCCTACCTGCTGGGCTGGGGCGTGGCCACCTACGACGCGTTGTACTCACTGCAGTCGCTGGCACGCACCCGCGCTGGCGGTGCAGATGGCAACTTCAACTTCCTGCGGATCAGCAACGCGCGGCTTGATTCGATCGTCGACCGCGCCAAGACCGAAACCGACACCCTGATCCGCGACCGCCTGCTGCGCGATGGCCTGGACATCGTGCGCAATGAGGCGCTGTATGTGCCCATCCACCACCAGATCCGTCCGTGGGCGATGAAGAAGAACGTGACCATGGTGCACAACTCCAATGACGCGCCCAAGATGTGGTTCGTGAACGTCAAGTGATGCCGGCATAGCGAACGCGCGGGCGCACACACGCGCCCGGGTCCACCGGCCACACACAAAAGGGGCAGCGCTGCTGCCCCTTTTTCGTGGATTGAGAAACCTTTGTCGGTCAGTACGTCTTGTACGGCAGGAACTTGCCCGACAACACCACGTTCACGCGGTCGCCTTTCGGGTCGGGCTGGCGTTGGATGTCCATGCTGAAGTCGATGGCGCTCATGATGCCGTCGC
>JBJTCL010000054.1:0-77252 GCA_046091865.1 Burkholderiaceae bacterium
GCGCTGGTGGCCGCCAAGCTGGCCGAGGGGGGCTCCGAGGGGGCCACCGGCGTGGGCGGCACCGGCGTGGTGGGCACGCTGCGCGGTGGCCGGGGCACGCGCAGCAGCGGCGTGCGCGCCGACCTGGACGCGGGGCGGATGGGCGGGGGCGGCGCGCTGCGCATGATGGCCGACGGCCTGTTTGACCGCTTTGCCTGCGACGCGATCTTTGCGCTGCACAACTCGCCGGGCCTGCCCACCGGGCAGTTTGCGTTTCGCAGCGGGCCGGCCATGGCCTCAAGCGACTACGCCACCATCCGCTTGCACGGCATCGGCGGGCACGGCGCGTTGCCGCACACCACGGCCGATCCGCTGGTGGCGGCTGCGTCGGTGGTGATGGCGCTGCAGACCATCGTAGCGCGCAACGTCGATCCGCTGCTGTCGGCGGTGGTGACGGTGGGGGCGCTGCATGCCGGCCAGGCCAACAACGTGATCCCGCAGCAGGCGCAGCTGGAGATGAGCGTGCGTGCGCTGGACCCGAAGGTGCGCGCGCTGCTGCGCGAACGCATCCATGAACTGGTGCAGCAGCAGGCGGCCAGCTTCCGGGTGCGCGCCGAGATTGACTGGCGCGAAGGCTATGCGGTGCTGGTCAACAGCGAATGCGAAACCGCACTGGCTGCCACTGTGGCGCGCCGCCTGTTCGGCGACGACCGCGTGACCGACCCCACGCCCGCGCTGATGGCCAGCGAAGACTTTGCCTTCATGCTTGAGCGGGTGCCCGGCTGCTACCTGTTCGTGGGCAACGGCGCCGAGGGCACCCCCGGCGGCTGCATGGTGCACAACCCGTCGTACGACTTCAACGACGAGATCATCGAGCCGGCCACGCGCTTCTGGGCCGCGCTGGTGCAGGAGTGCCTGCGCTGATGTGCTGACAGGGCTGCGAAACCGCAGTCCTGTGCACAAGCGGATCGTCAGGCGGCCTGCTGCGCCGGCACGCCGCTGGGCATGACGATGCGTGCATCGCCGCGCGCGTCGCGCCAGGCGTCCACATGGCCGATCAGCAGGTGCGCGGTCACGGCCGACAGCGTCCAGCCCAGATGGCCGTGGCCGGTGTTGTAGAACACGTTGGCACGGCGGCCGGCGCCCACGCGCGGCATCATGTCCGGCATCATCGGACGCAGACCGGCCCACGGCACCACCTGACGGGTGCTCACGCACGGGAAGCACTGGTTCACCCAGTCCACCAGCGGGCGGATGCGGTCGCTGCGGATGTCGAGGTTGAAGCCGTTGAACTCGGCAGTGCCCGCCACGCGGAAGCGGTCTGCCCCCAGGCGGCTCGTTACCAGCTTGGTCTCGTCGTCCAGCAGGCTCACGTTGGGCGCGGCCAGCTGGCTTTGCTCGTCGCTCAGGTTCACCGTGATCGAGTAGCCCTTGACCGGGTACACGTTCAGGCGGTCGCCCAGTTGCGCTGCCAGGCGGCGGCTGTGCACGCCGGCGCACACCACCAGCGCGTCGCCTTCCACCACTTCGCCGCCTTGCAGCGTCACGCGGGCGCGCTGGCCGTCGCTGTTCACGTTGTCCACTACGCAGCCGGTGCGCAGGTTCACGCCCAGGCGCTCGCAGGCGCGGGCGAGGCCCACGGTGAACTTGTGGATGTCGCCGGTGCTGTCGCTCTCGGTGTAGAAGCCGCCGTAGTAGTCGCCGGCCAGCGTGGGCTCGATGGCGCGCATCTCGTCGGGCGTGACCGCGTGACGCGGCAGGCCGCCTTGCGCCAGCAGCTGCGACACCTTGGCCGCGTGGTCAAAGCCCGACTTGTTGCGGTAGATGTGCAGGATGCCGCGCTTTTTCAGGTCGAAGTCCACGCCCTCAGCCTCGGCCCACGAGAACAGGTGCTCGCGCGCCTGCACCGCCAGCCGTGCGGTGGCGACGGTGTTGTCGCGGTAGCGCGGGATCGATGCGATGAACTCGGCAAACCAGCTCAGCTTGTGCCAGCTCGGCTTGGGGTTGACCAGCAGCGGCGCGTCGGGCTTGAGCATCCACTTCAGGCCCTTGAGCAGGGTGCTGGGGTGCGTCCAGACCTCGGCGTTGGAGGCCGACAGCTGGCCGCCGTTGGCAAAGCTGGTGTCCATCGCGGGGTAGCGGTTGCGCTCAAGCAGCGTGACGCGATGACCCGCGCGGGCCAGGGCGTAGGCGCTGGTGACGCCGGTGATGCCGCCGCCAACGACGACGATGTGGGACGAGGACGAGGAAGCCATGGCAGGAATCTCCTTACAAACGTCATTGGGATGGCCCGCTGCGCAACATGCGCTGGCGAGGCCCCCTCTGTTTGCAACCTGAGAGATTCGCAAGCCCTTGCGGCCTGCTTGCTCCTGCGGTGGTCCGGCGGACGAGGCCGGGCGCTCTTCAGAGTTCGAAATGCGTCGACCGGTCCTTTTGCCTGAGAGTTTCCGGGGCGGTTGCTCCTTCGGCGCGGCCCTTGGAAGGCCGTCTCTCCCGATCGATATTCATAAGTATACGTACTTTCTGGGGGCACGGCAAGCCCTGATTGCGCTGAGGCTGCACAGCCCTTCAGCTGACGCGCATCAAGCCGAAAGTGATGGTGATGGCACACACTGAACCGCTCACACGCACAGGCATGGCGCAGTCCATCTTTCTGGCTGGCTTTTGGGCCGTGGTGGGGCTGTGCACCTGGCCGCAGGCGCACGCCTCCGACGCCCTGGTGTCGGCTTCGCACCCCGAAAAGTTCGAAGGCGCGCTCGGCCTGGTCACGTCGTATTCGCCGTCGTACACCGGCGCGTCGGATTACCGCTGGGGCTGGCGTCCGGCCGGCTTCGTGCGCTACGGCCGCTGGACGATCAGCGGCGCGGGCGGCTTTACCACCGTGCGGCAAGACGAGCCGGAGCGTGGCCTGGAGGCCGAACTGGTGCGCGGCTCGCAGGTGCGGGTAGGGCTGGGCCTGCGTCTGGACACGGGCCGCAGCGAAAGCCGCAGCCCGGGTCTGGCCGGCATGGGCGACATCCGGCGCACGCTGCGCTCGCGCGTCACGTTGCGCTACCAGCCCGACGATCAGTTCATCGTGTCGGCGGCGCTGTCGGCTGACATGCTGGGCCGCGGCGGTGGCCTGCTGGCCGACCTGGGCGGGTCGCACCAGTGGTCGCTGGGGCACGGCCGGCTGCTGATCGCCGGTGTGGGCGTGTCGCTGGCCGACCAGCGCTACATGCAGTCATGGCATGGCGTGAGCGACGAGCAGGCCGCCCGCAGCGGGCATCCGCCGTACCACCCGGCAGCCGGCTTACGCGCGTTGAGCCTGGGCCTGACCTACCGGCACGAGTTCGGGCCGTCGCGGTCGTCGTTCGTGGGGTTGAACCATTCGCGGCTGCTGGGGCCTGCGGCCGACAGCCCGCTGACGCTCAAGCCATCGGCCACCTCGCTCAGCGGGGGCGTGGCCTGGCGTTTTTAGCGTCAGCCGCGGTCCGCCGCGAGGTGCTCGCGCGCCTGCTGGCACACGCGCAGGATCTTCTCGCGCACCGCCGGAAACTTGACGTCGAAATCGTCGGGGTCGTTTTTCCACAGGCGGGTGATGGCCTGCAGTTCCTTGCTGAAGGCCGGCGTGCAGAACATCGGCAAGAAGCCCTTGAGCTGGTGCAGCACCCGATAAGCCGCCTCGCGGTCGCCCGCAGCCAACTGCTGGTCGATGTTCGCCAGGTCATCGGGCACGGTGCTCAGCAGCAGCTTGAGCATGTGCAGCACATGCTCGCGCTTTTCGAGCAGCGAATACGCATGATCGACATCCAGCAAACGCTGGCCAGACGCGCGCGAGCGCGGCTTGGATGCGGTTGCGGATGAGGCGGCAGCTTTCATGGCGACAGACAATATCAGGAAGCGTCACGATACCCGCTGACGCGGCACTTGGCCTCACTCAACGGTAAGCAAATTTATATGGGCATCCTGATCGAGCTGGGCGTGTTCGCCTTGGTGCTGGGCTTTGCCATCTGGCAGTGGCGCGATCTGCGGCTGGCGCGCGAGGCCCGCGAACGGGCGCAGGCCGCGCAGTCGGCGCAAGCTGCGCAGGCACCAACAGCGGCGCCAACACCGCCACCACCACCGCCTCAGATGCACGATGCGCCCGCAGATGATCGGCCCCACAACGCGCAGCGCCCCAGCCCGCCCGGTGGGTCGACATGAGGGCGCGGGTGCGATACACTTCAGTTTGCTGCACTGCAACATGGCGTGTGGCAACACATTTGGCAGTGACTGTTGCACTTGGTCATCCGTGCGCTGCCCCGTCCCCGTTTCAGAAGTACAGGAGTACCCCCATGCTGACCCCCGACCAGATCGCCGCCGCCCAGAAAGCCAACCTAGACACGCTGTTCGGCCTGATGCGCAAAACCCTCGAAGGCGTTGAAAAGCTCACCGAGCTCAATGTGTCGACGATGAAGCAGACGCTGGGCGATTCCGCCCGCCAGGTGGACGCCGCCATGAGCGCCAAGGACGCGCAGGAACTGCTGGCATTGCAAACCGCGATGCTGCAGCCGCTGATGGAAAAGACGGCCGCCTACACCCGCGCGCTGTACGAGCTGGCCCAGGCATCGGGCACCGACATGGCCCGCGCGGTGGAAGAGCGCACCGCCGATCTGCAGCGCGCGGTGGACGTGCTGATGAACGCCAGCCTGAGCAACGCCCCGGCCGGCACCGAGACCGCCGTGGCGGCCATGCGCAACGCCATGGGCGCCGCCAACGAGGCGCTCGAGTCGATGAACAAGGCCTTCCGCCAGGCCGGTGCAATGGCCGAGCAGAACTTCAAGGCGGCCGCCACCGCTGCGCCTAAGGCCAAGCGCCCCGCACGCCAGCGTTGATGGCCTGACGGTTGGCGCTGGCCGATACTTCGGTCCATGCGCCAACCTGTTGAACTCGCCCACGCCAGCCGCCTCGTCAACCACGGGCCCACCGTGCTCGTCACGGCGGCGCACGGCGGCCACCGCAACCTGATGGCCGCCGCCTGGTCGATGCCGGTGGAGTTCACGCCGCCGCGCATCGCGGTGGTGATCGACAAAAGCACCTACACCCGCGAACTGGTCGAGGCCAGCGGCATGCTGTCGCTGTGCATTCCGTGCCGTACGCAGGCCGACCTGAGCTTTACGGTGGGCAGCGTCTCGGGCCGCGAACTGGCCAGCGCCCACACCGACAAGTGGGCGGCGCTGGGCGTGCGCTGGTTCGACGGACCGGTGCTGGGCCTGCCGCTGGTGGAGGGCTGCGTGGCCTGGATGGAGTGCCGCGTGCTGCCCGAGCCGCACACGCAGCAGGCCTACGACACCTTCTTTGTCGAGGTGGTGTCGGCGCAGGCCGACGCGCGCGTGTTCAGCGGCGGACGCTGGTCGCTGCGCGACGACAACCGCGACCTGCACACCATCCACCACCTGGGCGCCGGCGTGTTTGCCGTGGCCGCCGACACCGTGCGCTCGCAGGTGCTGCCGCTCGCATCAGGCCGCCAGGGCTGATCCGCACGCCGGGTGTCGGGTATCGGCCGGCGCCGTCACTGTTTGTTGCAATAAGTGTCACAGTGTTACATCACTGCAAGGCCCGCCGCCTTGCGGGATCATCCCTTCTGCGAAGGCCACACGTGACTGCCGCTGTGACTGCCGCCATGACCACCGACACGCACACCTCAGCGCCGCAGCGCCACCAACCCGCCGCCGGGGCGGTGCTGGCCGGCGGCGCGGCCGCGTACCTGGTGCTGGCCTGGCTGTCGATCGAGCTGTCGCGCATGCAGGGCAGCCTGGCCACCATCTGGTTTGCCAACGCGGCCGCGGTGATCGCGATGCAGTGGCTGCCCGCGCGGCGCTGGCCGCTCATGCTGGCGCTGGTGGCGCTGGCCAACGCCGGCGCCAATCTGTTGGGCGGCAATGCGCTGGATGTGTAGACGGCCTTTGTGCCCGGCAATGTGCTCGAGGCGGGTCTGTTGGCGCTGGCGCTGTCGCGGCTGCGGCAGCTGCACACCGTCACGTCCGATCCGGTGCTGCGTTTTGGCGCGCTGGTGCTGGCGGTGCTGTAGCCCGCCACGGTGGGCGGGTTGATGTGTGCGGGCCTGCTGGCGCTGGAGGACATTGGCCCGCTGCCGCAGGTGTGGCTGACATGGACGCTGGGCGGCCTGCTGGGCGCGCTGGCCTGCGTGCCGGTGGGACTGCTGGTGCACGAGCGCGGCCTGTCGGCGCTGCGCACGCTGGCGCAGCCGCGATCGCTGGTGGCCATCGTGCTGATGACCGCGCTGGTGTTCGCGTCGTTTCAGCTGTTCACCTTTCCGTTTGCCTCGGCCGGCGCAGCGGTGCTGCTGGTGGCGGTGGTGGCCCGCAGCGCAGGCTTGGCGGCGGTGCTGCCGTTTCTGGTGGTGGCGCTGGCTGCGCTGGGGTTTGGCCGTGAAGGCATGGCCATCAGCACGCTGAACCTGCTGCCTGGCCACACCGCCAGCTTTCTGGCGTCGTGCGCCATCACGCTGCTGCAGCATCCGCAGGTGGCCGACATTGCGCTGAGGCTGCACGACTTTTCGGGCACACCACGGCTCAAGGCCTTTGTGGTGCCGGCGCCGGGTGCGCAGCTTGGTGCGCAGGGCGGTGGGAACGATGCGCACACCGGCCACCGTGCGGCCGATGACGCTGCGCTGTGCCAGCGGCTGCATGCCTGGGCCGCTCGGCACCTGGCACCGGTGGCGCGGCCCAGCGACATCCGCATCGGCCCGCGGCTGCCGGTCAACGCGATGGGCAAGGCCTGCGACTGGCCGCTGGCTGCAGCAGGCAGCGCGGCAGACGGCGCGGCAGAAGGCGAAGCAGACGGCGCGGTGTGGTCGGCCGCTCAGGCCGCGACAACCGACACGCCCTGAGCCGACAGGCGCAGCCCGAGCACATCGCCCACGCGCCAGGCCCGCGCGGTGTCGCTGGACACCACCAGCACCATGCCCAGCGCGGTGCGCAGCGTCAGCTCGATCGTGTTGCCCAGATACGCGTGCTGCACCAGCGTGCCGTGCAGGCAGTCGGCATCGGGCGCGCCTACCTGCCAGGCTTCGGGGCGTACGGCCACGCGAACCGCCACGCGGACGGCGGTGGGGGCAGCGTTGCGGTCCACGGCATCCGTCCATGCGCTGGCCCCATGGCGCGGCGCCAGGCGCAGCCCTTGGCCTGCGGCATCGGGGCTGCCCAACTGCACCGTGCCGTCGGGCAGGGCCGTGCCATCGAGCAGCAGGGCTTCGCCCATGAAGCCGGCCACAAAGCTGCTGCCCGGGCGCTCGTACAAGTCCTGGGGCGTACCGGCCTGCGCGATCAGGCCGCCGTCAATCACGATGATCTGGTCGCTCACCGCCAGGGCCTCGCTCTGGTCGTGCGTCACATAGGCCACCGCCAGGCCCAGCGACTGCTGCAGGCTGCGGATCTCGTCGCGCATACTGCGCCGCAGCCGCGCATCCAGGTTGGACAGCGGTTCGTCGAACAGCAGCACCGAGGGCTCGAGCACCAGCGCGCGCGCCACCGCCACCCGCTGCTGCTGCCCGCCCGAGAGTTCGCTGGGCAGCCGCGCGTCATCGCCCTTGAGGCCCACAAGCTCGAGCGCAGCCATGGCGCGTGCGGTGGCCGCGTCGCGCGGCACGCCGCTCACGTCCAGGCCGTAGCGCACGTTGTCCAGCACGTTCATGTGCGGAAACAGCGCGTAGCTCTGGAACACCATGCTCACATTGCGCTCGGACGGGCCCAGCCGCGTCACGTCGGTGCCGTCGATCAGGATCTGCCCGTCGGTGGGCGACTCGAGCCCGGCGATCATGCGCAGCGTGGTCGTCTTGCCGCAGCCCGAGGGCCCGAGGATGGTGGTGAGCGTGCCCTTGGGCACGACGAACGAGATGCCCTTGACCACCAGCGGGGCCTGCGCGCCGCCGTAGCGCTTGCTGACGCTGCGGAACTCGATGCCCGCGGTGGCGGGTGGGGATGCGGTGGAGGTGTTCATGCGCCTGTTCCGGAGCCTGTGCGTCGGCCCAGGCGACGTTCGCCCACGCCTTTTTGAATGATGAGCGTGGCCAGCGACAGGATGGCCATCAGCACGGTGCAGTAGGCCAGCGCCACGCCGTAGTCGCCATTGCCCACGCGGCCGATGATGTAGGTGGTGGCCAGTTCGTACTGCGCGGTGACGAGAAAGATCACCGCCGACACGGTGGTCATGCTGCGCACGAAGCTGTAGACCAGCGCAGCCACCAGCGCCGGGCGCAGCAGCGGCAGCACCACGCGGCGCAGGGTGGACACGGTGCTGGCGCGCAGCATCTGCGATGCCTCGTCCAGCGAGCGGTCGATCTGGCGCAGGGCGGCGGTGCCCGCGCGCACGCCCACCGGCAGGTTGCGGAACACGAAGCACAGCACGATGACGAGCGCGGTGCCCGTCAGTTCGAACGGCGGCACATTGAAGGCCATGATGTAGCTCACGCCCAGCACCGTGCCCGGGATGGCGAAGGTCAGCAGCGCCGCAAATTCAAAGGCCGCACGGCCGCGGAAGTCGGTGCGCGCCAGCAGCCAGGCCATCAGCAGGCCCAGCGCGGCGCAGATGGGGGCGGCCACCGCCGACAGGGTGACGGTGGTGAACAGCGACGTCCACGCGGTGCCCGCCCACAGCATGCCGTACTCGGCCCACTGCACATCGAATGCGGTGCGAAAGTGCGCCAGCGTCAGCGTCCAGTCGCGGCCCCAGGTCTGCACAAAGCCACCGGCAAAAGCAAACAGGTAGATCACCACGGTGAAGGCCAGCCACGGGCCGGCCAGTGCCTGGCAAGTGCGCAGCACGCCGCGCGGCAGCGCCATGGCCACACCCGCATCGCCCTTGCCCGACACGGTGGTGAAGGCCTGGCCGGCCAGCACGCGGCGCTGGATGAAGAACACCGCCAGCGCCATGCCGGTGAGCAGCAGTGCCAGCGCGCCGGCCATGCCCGGGTCGAGCGAGGCGCCCACGATGGCAAAGAAGATCTCGGTGGACAGCACCGAGTACGAGCCCCCCAGCACGATGGGGTTGCCGAAGTCGGCCATGCTTTCGATGAAGCCCACCAAAAAGGCGTTGGCCAGGCCGGGCTTGAGCAGCGGCAGCGTGACGGTGCGAAAGGTGGTCCAGCGGCTGGCGCGCAGGGTTTGTGCGGCTTCTTCCATGGCGGGGCTGACCGCCTGCACCACGCCGCGCATGATCATGAAGGCGATCGGCGTGAAGGCGAACATCTGCGCCAGCCACACGCCCAGAAAGCCGTAGAACCAGCGGGTGGGCGGGATGCCGAAGGCCCACTCCAGAAACTGGTTGAACAAGCCCGCGCGGCCGAACAGCAGGATCAGGCCCAGGCCCACCACAAAGGGCGGCGTGATCAGCGGCAGCATGGCCAGCAGGTTCAGCGGCTTGTGGATGCGGGTGCCGCCGCGCTCGGCCCACAGCGCCAGCAGCGTGCCCATCAGCGTGGTGCCGGCGGCGGTGGCGAGCGCCAGCGCCAGCGTGTTCCAGGCCACGCCGCAGCGCGTTCCGCCGGCCAGGCAGCCCAGGCCCCACACCCGCTCGGTGCCGATGCGCGCGCTGAAGTGGCTCCACGCATGCTGGCCGGCGTCGTCCACCCAGGCCGCGCTCAGCGAGCGCAGCACCGGGTACACCACGAACAGCGCCAGCAGCGCCACGCACAGCACCACGCTGACGGCCACGAACACATCGCCCTTGAAACCACCGCAACGGGCGATGCCTGCGCCCAGCAGCACCAGCAGGCTCAGCAGCACCAGGCCGGCGCCCCAGCCCATGCCGTACTGGCCCTGTGCCAGCGGGCCGAACCAGGCCTCGAGGGTGGCAAAGCTCCAGCCCACCGCGCCGATGGCAAAGCCGCTGCCCAGCAGCCCCAGCAAGCCCAGCAGCGCGCCGCCCAACAGCCACGGCCCCTGGCGCCGTGCGGTCTGAAGTGCGGGCAGCGACACCGCCAACGCGCAAAGCGCCAGGCCCGCAGGGGCCGTCCACAACCAGGGCTTGGCGTGCGCCAGTGCGTGCCACAGGCCACCCGCCGACTCGGGCGCGCCCCACACACCAGGCAGGGCGGCCATCAGCGTGGACTGCTGCAAAAAGTACCAGGGCAGCAGCGCAAAGGCCGCGAAGCCCAGCGCCACCCAGGCCTGCAGGGCGCGCTGCAGCCGTTGCGCCGGCGCCATGTCAGCGCGGCAGGCTGTTGACGTCTTTCTCCCAGCGCTGGATCAGGCGGCGCCGCTCGGCGGTGGCGCCGTACTTGGCGTAGTCGTAGTTGATCATCTTGATGCGGCGGAAGTCGGGCACGCGCGGGTCCACCTTGGCGTCTTTGTGCGACGGCAGCTGAAACTGCATCGTGGCCGCAGCCAGCTCCTGCGCGGCCGGCGTCAGCGCCCATTCGTAGAACTTCTTGGCGGCCTCCAGGTTGCGTGCGCCGCGCACGATGGACATCGAACCGATCTCGGCGCCGGTGCCGTCGGCCGGCGTGATGGTTTCCAGCGGAAAGCCCTGCGCCTTCTCGCCCGGGCCGTCGTGCACGAAGCTGATCGACACGCTGGCCTCGCCGCGCGCCACCGCCTTGATCGGTGCGGTGCCGGATCGGGTGTAGTTGGCAATGTTCTTGTGCAGGCCCTTGAGGTAATCGAACGCCTTGTCTTCGCCCATCAGCTGCACCAGCGTGGCGATCATGGTGTAGGCGGTGCCGCTGGAGGCCGGGTTGGCCACCTGGATCTCGCCCTTGTAGTCGGGTTTGAGCAGGTCGGCCCAGGTCTTGGGCACAGGCAGCTTCTTCTTGGCCAGCAGTTCGGGGTTGTAGCCAAAGCCGAGCGGCCCGGAATAGATGCCCACCGTCTTGTTGCCCGACTGCTGGGCCTGCTTTTGCGCCCAGTCGTGCAGCTTGGGCAGCGTGGGGGATTTGTATTCCAGCGTCAGGTTCTGTTCGGCCGCCTGCAGGTGCGGGTCACCGGTGCCGCCGAACCAGATGTCGGTCTTGGGGTTGGCGCGCTCGGCGGCCAGTTGCGCCAGCGCCTCGCCCGAGCCCTTGGCCGTCATGTTCACCTTGATGCCCTGGCTTCGCTCGAAGGTGGTGGCGATCATGCTGCACCACGGCGCCTGCACCGAGCAGATGATGTTGACCTCGCGCTGCTGCTGCGCGTGTGCCGCGCCGGCGGTGGCCAGCAGGGCGGCTGCAGCCAGCAGGCGGCGGCGGGTGGCGGTGACGGGGCGATGACGCATGGCGGGTGTCTCCTCGGGGTGCTCTTTCTGTGACGAATGCGTGTCGAACGCATGACCAAGCGCAAAGCATAGGGCAAGCCGCGGCCCGCCCGGGCGGGGGTTTTCGCTTAAGCCCTGGGGGGCACGTGCTGCGGCAGGCGCAGCGCGGCCATGCCGATCAGCACCGGCACAACCGCGGCCAGCGCCATGCCCTGCGCATAGCTGCCGCCGGCCGACACGAACTGCGCGAACACGAAGGGCCCGACCATGCCGCCTGCAAAGGTGAAGAACGGCGTGGCGCCCGACACCACCGCCAGCCGCTCGCGCGGCACGCTGCGCACCAGCGCGGCAAAGAACACGCCGTTCCAGCCCATGGCGCTGGCCCCCGCCGCCAGTGCGGCCAGCAGCGCCAGCGCCCACGGCGCATGTGACATCCAGCCGGCTGCCGCCAGTGCGCACAGGCTGGCGCCCATGGCCAGGCCCAGCAGGCCCAGCAGCCGCAGCGGCGTGATGCGCCGGTCCGACAGATGCCCCAGGCCCACGCGTGCAAAGGTGCTGGCCACCTGCGAGGCCGACAAAATACCGGCCGCCGCGGCCAGCGGCATGCCGCCTTGCAGGTGCAGCAGCGACACCAGAAAAGTGACGAAGCACTGCTGCGCCATTGCATACACCAGCGACAGCCAGCCCAGGTGGCGCAGCGCGCGATCGGCCCACACCTGGCGCAGCGGCTCAAGCCACGACACGCGCGCATCGTGCGGCACATGGTCGGCGTCCAGCGCTTGCACCGCCAGGGCCAGCAGCAGGGCCACCGCGATGCACAGCGCGGCGGCGCCGGCCACGGTGATGCGCCAGCCCAGCAGGTACAGACCCAGCGGCATCAGCAGGCCGGTGATGGCCACGCCGATCGGCACGCCCGCCTGCTTCATCGAAAAGAACAAGCCTGGCGCGCCCGGTGGCACATGGCGTGCCAGCACCGCGGTGGCCGATGGATTGGCCAGCCCATAGCCCACGCCCACCAGCGCAGCCGACAGCAGCAGCGCGGCCGGGGTGGCCCACACGGCGGCCAGTGCGCCACTGGCCAGCGCCGCCAGCGCCCACTGGCTCACGCGCACGCCGCCGACGCGCGCCACCCAGTGCCCGGTGCGCAGCCCCGACAGCATCGCGCACAGGTAGGCCACCGCCACGAACAGGCCCACCCGCTCGGGCGCGAGCCCCAGCGTGGGGGCCACCACCGGCGCCAGCACCGCTGCGGTGCTCATCACCAGCGAGGCCAGCACCTGCACCGCCAGCATGGCTTGCAGCGCAAGCCAGGGGCGACGCGCGGGGAGGGCACTCATGTGGCCAAGGATAGGGGACCTGCCGCGTGGCCCGGCCGCTGCGCTGTCACGCAGGCAACCGGTGCGCCGCGGGGCTGCGCGTAGCCTTGGCGCATGAATGCCCTTTCACCGCGACGCCGCGCGGGCGTGTGGCTGATCGGGCTGGGTGCAGCCATCGGTCCGCTGGATTTCGCGCTGAACGTGGCGTTTCCGGCCATCACGCAGGCCTTTGCGCTGCAGACGCAGACCATCCGCTGGATGGCGCTGTGCTACGTCACCACCTACGGCGCGCTGATGCTGGCCTTCGGCGCATTGGGCGACCGCATCGGACATTTGCGCGTGTTCCGCGCGGGCTTACTGCTGGCGGCGCTGGCACTGACGCTGGCGGCGCTGGCGCCGTCGTACCCGCTGCTGCTGGCCGCGCGCGTGCTGCAGGGCGTGGCGGTGGCGCTGACCTGGTCGTGCGCGCCGGCGCTGGTGATGGCGGTGTACGACCGGGGCGCTGCCGAAGGCGGCCTGGACGCCGCGCGGCTGGCGGCCTTGTCCACCTACGGCCGCCTGCAGGCGCTGGCCAGCGCCGCCGCACCGCTGCTCGGGGGGCTGAGCATGCTGTGGCTGGGCTGGGCCGGCGTGTTCTGGTTTCGCATTCCGCTGGTGCTGGTAGCCTGGGTGGCGGTGCCGTGGTTTGTGGCGGGCCGCGCCGCGCCCAAGACGAACGCTGCCGCACCGCGCGGCGTGTGGGCGCTGCTGCGCCGGGTGCAGCACGCGCGGCCGGCGTTTGCATGGATCAACCTGGGCAACACGGTGGTGCAGTTCACCGGTTTCACCGTGCCGCTGATCACGCCCTACTACCTGACGCGCGAGCTGCACTGGAGCGTGCTGGCCGCCGGCGCCACGGTGTCGCTGTGGGCGGCCGGCGTGTGGCTGGGCTCGGCGCTGGCGGCCGCGCTGGGCCGGCGCTTTGCATCGCAGCCGCTGCTGTGGGCCAGCGCGCTGGGTGCGGTGCTCACGCTGTGGCCCTTTGTGCTGTGGCCTGCAGCCGATGCCGCAGGGGCGTCGGCCTGGGGCACGGCCCTGGGGCTCACGCTGGCGTCTGCCGGCAGCCTGGCATGGATCGGCCTGTCGATGGCGGTGCAGGGTGTGGTGTTGGGCGTGTACCAGGTGGCCTATGCCGACGCGGTGGTGGCCGCGCTTCCTGACGACGCGCGCGGCGTGGCCGGCAGCCTGACCATCGTCACCCGCACGCTGGGCGTGATCCTGGGGGCCACCGTGTGGCTGTGGATGCTGCAGCAGGGCGACGCGCCGCAGCAGTTCATGAGCTGGTTCCGCGGGCTGTTCGTGGTCGCGGCCGCCGGTGGCCTGCTGCTGGTGGGTGCGGTGGCCTGGGCGGCCACTGTGGGCGTCAGGGCTTCGCCAGACGCTCGTTCTGCGGGAACATGAAGCGCCGCGCGTCGGCGTCGAGCTCGGTCTTGAAAGTGTGGCGCGTCTTCAGCGCTTCGGCGCGTTGTGCGGCGGGCCGCGCGCTCACGGCGTCCAGCAGGCGCTTGACGTTGGGGTATTGCGTCCAGGTGGCGTCGCCGGTGCCCAGCACATAGGGCAGCAGGCGCGCCCAGCCCCAAAACGCCATGTCGACGATGCCGTAGGCCTGGCCCACCATCCATTCGCGGCCAGCCAGATGGTTTTCGAGCACCGTCCAGTGGCGGTGCGCCTCGTAGTCGTAGCGGTTGAGCGCGTACGCCTTGGGATCGGGCGCCACATGCCGAAAGTGCACCGACTGCCCCGAGAACGGCCCGATGCCGCTGGCAATGAACATCAGCCAGGCCAGCGTCTGCGCACGGTCGGCGCTGGCCAGGTCGGTGGGCACGAAGCGGCCCGCGCGATCGGCCAAAAACAGCAGGATCGCGTTGCTGTCGAACAGGGTCACGTCGCCGTCGGCAATGGCCGGCACCTTGGCGTTGGGGTTGACCTTGAGGAACTCGGGGGCGAACTGCTCGCCCTTGCGCGTGTCCACCGGCACCGCCTCGTAGGGCAGGCCCAGCTCTTCGAGCAGCAGCGCGATCTTCATCGGGTTGGGGGCGGCGTTGTAGAAAAACTTGAGCATGGGTGTCTCCGTGGTGGAAAGGGGGGTGTGGATGGCTCAGGCCGGGTGATCTCAGGCCGGGTGGCGGTGCTTGCCGCCCGACCAGCCGCGTGAACCTGCAGCCTGGCGCGCCACCGCGTCGGGCACGTCTTCCAGCGGCGTGGCCATGCTGTCGTTCCACCGGTTCAGAAAGCCGAACATCGCCACCACGCCCAGGATCTCGACGATTTGCGCCTCGCTCCAGTGCGCGCGCAATCGTTCGAACAGTTCGTCGGTGACGGCATTGGGTTGTGATGCGGCGGCCAGCGCAAAGTCCAGCGCCACGCGCTCGGCCTCGCTGTAGTGCGGGCTGCTGGCGTACACCCACACATCGGCCAGCTTGGCATCGCTGACGCCAAAGTTCTTGCCGCCCAGCAGCGTGTGCGCCTGGCAGTACAGGCAACCGGCGGCCCGGCTGGCCACATGGCCGATCAGGCGCCGAAAGCCCAAGTCGACCTCGCCCTTGGGGTCCATCACCGCGGCATTGACTTGCGCAAAGGCACGTACCAGCGCCGGCTTGCGCTGCATCGTCAGCACGCTGTTGGGCGTGAAGCCCAGCGTGCCGAGGAAGAAGTCAAAGTGGTCCTTGAGCTCGGGCGTGGTCTCGGGCGGCAGCGGTGCAAGGCGTGGCATCGGTGGGCGTGCGCAATGAAGGGCGATCCGTTCACCTTAGCAGAACCCCTGTACGCCGATGACACGCAGGAGACGCCTCTAGGGAATTGCCCGAGTCGGCGGGGGCGCCACGGCATGCAGAATGGGTCGCACCTTTTTGGCTTGCCCATGACCGCACCTCAGGAACCCGCCACCCACAGCCCCGCGGTGCGCCGCTTCAAGGACCCGCAGTACCGCGAAGTGGCCGCCACGCTGGGCGACCTGCGCAGCCGCATCGACGCGCTGGACGAACAGATCGTGGCGCTGTTGGCGCAGCGGGCGCAGTGCGTGCGCGACGCCACCCGCTTCAAACGCGACGCGTTTCAGGTGGCCGCACCGGCGCGTCAGGCGCAGGTGTTTGCGCGCGTGCGCGCGCTGGCCCAGCAGCACGAACACCGCTTTCCGGGCCTGCCCGATGTGGTCGAGGACACCTACCGCACGCTGGTGTCGCGCTTCGTTGCCTGCGAAGGCCGCCTGTTCGACGAGACCGAGCCGCTTGCCGACTGAACTCATCCACCCCATCCCACTTTTTCTGCTGACAAGGACCCCGCGATGAAACCGTTTGACCGCCACACGCCTGTTGCTCAAGTTGCCCAGCGCCGCTGGCTGATGCAGGCCCTGGGCCTGAGCGCGCTGGCCGCCATCGCGTGGGCCGCCGCCACCCCGGCGCAGGCGCAGGCCTGGCCGTCCAAGCCGATCCGCATCGTGGTGCCCTATGGCCCGGGGTCGTCGCCCGACGTGATCGCGCGCATCGTGGCCGAGCGCTTGTCGCCGCGGCTGGGACAGCCGGTGCTGATTGAGAACCGTGCAGGCGCCGGCGGCAACACCGGTACCGGCCAGGTGGCCAAGTCGCCAGGCGATGGCTACACCTACGTCATCAGCACCAACGGTCCGCTGGTCTACAACACGGTGCTGTACAACAAGCTGTCGTACGACCCCTTCAACGAGCTGCGGCCGGTGGTGCTGGCCGGCGGGCAGGCCAACGTGTGCGCGGTGCGCAGCGACTCGGGCATCACCTCGCTCAAGGGCCTGGTCGATGCGATGAAGGCCAGGCCGGGGCAGTTCAATTTCTCGTCCACCGGCGTGGGCAGCCTGTCGCAGCTGGGCGTGGAGCTGCTCAAGGTGAAGACGGGCACGTTCGCGGTGCACATTCCGTACGCGTCGTCGCCGCTAGCCATCCAGGCCATCCTGCAGGGCGATGTGCAGTTTGCCTGCGTGCCTGCGGTGGCGGTGATGCCGCAAGTGCGCGCCGGCAGGATGCGCGCGCTGGCGGTGTCCACCGGCAAGCGCAGCGAGCTCACGCCCGAGATTCCGACCATGAAGGAAGCCGGCCTGCCCGAGATCGAGAACCTGGCCTGGATGGCCATCATGGCGCCTGCGTCCACGCCCACGCCCATCGTGCAGCGGCTCAACCAGGAGATCAACGCGGTGCTGGCCATGCCCGAGGTCAAGCAGCGGCTGCATGCGCAGTTCATGGAGCCGATCGGCGGATCGCCGGACGACCTGGCCCGCTTCATGCAAACCGAGTTGCGCGAGATGAAGCCGGTGATCGAGCGCACCGGCATCAAGGTCGATTGACGCTGCCCTGATGCGCTTGCCGCGTGATTGAACTGCACGCGCTTCGTCAGCCGGCCGACGCGGCAACGGTGGCCAGCGCCTGGCAGGCGTTGGACAGCGCCGGCGCGGATGTGTGGCCCGGCGCGCACCTGGGCGTAGAGGCGGGCGTGCCCGGCCTGCATCCGCTGCAGGCCACGCTGCTGCCGCGCGCCGACTGGACGCTGCGGCTGTTTGACGACGGCATCGCGCTCGCTGTGCACACCGACTGGGCGCAGCAACTGTTTGAACTGCCGGCCCTGCGCGCGTGGGCCGACCGCGCTGCACGTGGCGGCACACTTAGCGGCACCCGTGGCGGCACCCGTGGCGCCGGGTGGCCGGTGCGCGAGGCGCTGCGGGCCTTCAGTGCACTGTTTGCGCCGGCGCCACATCCGCTGTTGATCGGTGCGTTGCGCTTTGATGCGCACCGCCTGGTGCAGGGTGGGGAGCGCAGTGCGCAAGATCATTCGACGACGGGTGAAGACGCATCGCTGGGCCTGCTGATGGGCGGCTGTGAGTGGCTGCAGCGCGATGAGCACGGGGCGTGGTGGACGGTGCGTTTGTCGCTGCCCGGTGCATCCATCGGTGACGCAGCGGTGCGTGATGCGGCAAGTGGCGGCGCGCTGTTTCGCAGTGCATCGCAGATGGAGCCGCCGACGAATCTGCAGCAAGACGCTGCCGCAGATCTGCCCGCAGACCCACCCCCCGGCGCCCACGCCAACCGTGTGCGGCGCAGCCTGCCGCTGCTGGCTAGCGGTGAACTGGTGTCGCTGACGCTCAGCCAAAGCTACCGGCGCCGTGTGCCCATCCGCGCGCGCGAAGCCTACGACCGGTTGCGGTCGGTCAACCCGGCACCAGGCTGTTTTTATGTGAACGACGGGCAGGGCGAGCGGGTGTTTGGCGCCTCGCCCGACCTGCAGTTGCGCGTGCATGGGCGCACGGTCACCAGCTACCCGGTGTGCGGCACCGTGGCGCGCCAAAGCGGCGCGGTGGGTGCGTCCGAGTCGCTGCGCGAACTGATCAACGAAGCGGTGGACGCCGCGGCGCTGGCGGTGTGTACCGATGCGCTGCGCGATGACCTGGCGCCCTGGTGCGTGCCGGGCTCGCTGCGACTGCTGGCGCGGCGCGAGCCGATGTTCTTGTCCACCGTGGTGCACACCGTCGATGCGCTGCAGGGCCGGTTGCGCGACGACGCGCATGCCTGGGACCTGATCCTGGCCACCGCGGCACCGGCCATGGTGACCGGCAGCTCGCGCGCCGCGGCGGTGCGTGCGATTGCCGATCTGGAGGCCGGCCCGCGCGGCTGGTACAGCGGCATGGTGCTGATGCTGCAGGCCGACGGCGACGCGCAGGTGGTCACGCTGCTGCGCGCGGCCACGGTGCGCGACGGCGTGGCCGAGGTGCGCACCGGCGGCGACATCCTGGCCGACTCGGACCCGGACCGCGAAGAGGCCGAGTCGCGGCTGAAGACACGGTCGCTGTGGCGAGCCTTCGGGTTGGAGGCGGACCCGGCGGCCGCGCAGGCTGGGGGTGCGGGCGACGCACCGGGCGCACCGAGTGAAGCGGGGACATCGGGCGCATCCGGTGCATCCCACACCTCCAGCAGCACCGATGCCAAGGCCCATGCCCGTGCTGCCACTGCGCCGCGCCCGTGCGTGCAGGTCGTCGATCCATCGGCCGCCTTTGCGCAAGGCCTGGCCGATGCGCTGCAGTCTGCTGGTGTGGATGTGCTGGATGCAGCATCTCTGGACGCATCACCTGCGGCTGCATCGCTGGCATCCACCGCGGTGCGCATCGCCACCGAATGGCGCGCCGACAGCGCGCCATCTGCCAATAGCCCCTTATCTGCCAACAGCCCGCACGCCACCCAGCCACCACCGCTGCTGGCCCTTGGCGACGCCGCCCTGCAGTGCCTCGCCGCCGATGGGGCCACGGTGCAGATGCATGCCGCGGGCCGCGGGCAGCTGCTGCGTTGGCGGCCCACCGACGAAGGGCGCACGCAGCTTGCACCGTGGATACCGGTGCCCGACGCGATGTGGGTGGGCGCGCATGCGTCGCGCAGGTTGGCCGGTGCGGTGCCTGCGGGCTGGCAGGTGTGGGCGGTGGATGCCAACGGTGCCCCGCTGATGCTGGCGCACAGAGAGTACGGCGCGCGGCCCGGGCAAGTACCGCCAGCACCGCCATTCCCGTGCGTGCTGATGCTGTTTCGCCCCGACTCGCTCTTGTCCGATGCTGCAGCCACGCCGCTGCTGCGCGCGGCACTGCAGTGGCTTGGTGCTGCGGCCGCACGCTGTGCCGCCACGTCATCCAGCGCCA
Source organism: Burkholderiaceae bacterium (assembly GCA_046091865.1). Classification (GTDB taxonomy): domain Bacteria; phylum Pseudomonadota; class Gammaproteobacteria; order Burkholderiales; family Burkholderiaceae_C; genus JBDLRH01. Next base: position 19,189 of record JBJTCL010000054.1, read on the forward strand.
GCGGAGCGCACACGTGAACATGGACGCGACCTCACACATCACCGAGCCCGCGCGGCGCACGCCGGTGTTTGGCGAATTCGACGTGGTGGTGCTGGGCGGCGGGCCGGCGGGCATCACCGCAGCGGCCAGCGCCGCGCGCTTGGGCTGCCGCACGCTGCTGGTCGAGCGCTACGGCTTTCTGGGCGGCATGGGCACGGCGGCGGGCGTCACCAACTTCTGCGGCCTGCATGCCAATGTGCACGGCGAGATCCGGCAGGTGGTGCATGGCCTGGCCGACGAACTGCTGGACCGGTTGCGCGCCCTGGGCGGCTTGAACGAGCCGCATGCGCTGTTCGGCGGCAAGATCGCCGCACAGGCCTACGACAACGCGGCGCTGAAAGTGGCCGCCGACGCGCTGGTCACTGACAGCGGCGCGCAGTTGCTGTTTCATGCGCTGGCGGTGGGCGTGGTGATGCACGCGCCCGATCGCATTGCCGCCTTGCTGGTGGAAACACGCTCGGGCCGCCAGGCCATCGTGGCCCGGATCTTCATTGACGCCTCGGGCGACGGCGACCTGATGGCGCATGCTGGCGTGCCCTGGGAGAAGGGCGCCGACGGCCACACCGACGGTGTGGGCCTGATGTACCCCAGCACCATGTTCCGGGTGAACGGCGTGGACGCCGCGCGCGCGGGCGACGCCTGGAACCACTTTGGCGCGCTGATGGAGCAAGCCGAGCGCAACGGACTGCGCTTTGCGCGCAAGGCGCCCAGCATCCGCCCGCAAAAGAACCCGGCCGAGTGGCGCGCCAACGTGACGCAACTGGCCAATGCGCAGGGCCATGCGGTGGACGGCACCGATGCGCTGCAGATCAGCGACGCCGAGCTGCAGGGCCGGCGGCAGGCGGTCGATTTCATGCGCTTTTTGCGCGGCTATGCGCCGGGCTTCGAGCAGGCCTATCTGCTGGAGATCGCGCCGCAGGTGGGCATCCGCGAAACGCGGCGCATGCGCGGCGAGTTCATGCTGTCCGAAGCCGATGTGCTGCAGTGCGTGCGCTTTGACGACGTCGTGGGCTTGAACGGCTGGCCGATCGAGGAGCACGTGGCGGGCACGGTGTCGTTCCGCTTTCCGGACATCCCCAACGTGCGCGGCGTGAACGACCTGCCGTACCGCATGCTGCTGCCCCCGGGCGTGGCCAACCTGCTGGTGGCCGGGCGCTGCGCGTCGATGACGCACGGCGGACAGTCGGCCGCGAGGGTGTCGGGCGCGTGTTTTGTGATGGGCCAGGCCGCAGGCACCGCTGCGGGCATGGCGCTGCAGCAGGGCGTGGCGCCGGCCGCGCTATCGGTACCCGCACTGCAGGCGCGGCTGCAGCACGACGGTGTGCAGCTGTCGGTGTAAGCGCGGCCCGGGCCGCATAGATACATCGCGTTACTTCGCGACACTCAGTGTTTCGTGTTGCTCGGGCTCCCCTGGGCACAAATCAGTGACCCGCCATATATAGTCGTTGACAAAGCAGATACGCAAGGCGAAGGCAAGGCATGGCGGAGATGAAAAAGGCGTGGTGGCAGCCCTGGGCATTGCGTACTTCACCTCGCGCACCATCGCGCGGCCGATCACCGGCCTGGCCGATGCGGCACGCGATTTGTCCGAGGGCGACCTGACTGCGCGGGCCCAGGTGTCGGCCAGCGGCGAGGTGCGGGTGCTGGTGGACAGCTTCAACTCGATGGCGGCCAACCTCGAGCAGTCGATGCTCGACCTGTCGGCGCAGACGCTGGTGATCGACAAGGCGCCGTTCGGCATCCTGGTGCTCGACCCGGACCCGGCGCAGCCGGTGATCCGCTACATCAACGAGGCCTTCAGCCGGCTGCTGGGCTACCCGTCGAGCCTGGTGCTGGGGCGGCTGCCGGCCATGCTGATCGCACCCGATGCGGGCGAGGCCAAGCTCGAGGCGGTTCAGCACGCGTTCTCGGAGCTGTCGTCCACCGAGGTCGAACTGCGCTGCAAGCCGCTGGAGGGCGATTCGCGGCTGATGAACTGGCTGGTGTTCCCCTGCATCTCGGGCAGCGGCGAGGTGATCAGCATCGTGGTGTTCATCACCGACGTCACCGAGATCCGCGCCATGGAGACCGAGCGCGAGCGCCTGGCGGCCGAACTGCAGGAGTCCAACAAGCTCGAGTTCCTGGCGCTCACCATCGCCGGCATTTCGCACGACCTGAACACACCCATCGGCGTGGGCGTGACGGCGGCCAGCCAGCTGCAGCGCACGGTGCAGCGCATGCGCGCGCTGATCGAAGAGGAACCCGGCAACGTCGAGGGCCTGAAGAACTGGTGCGCCAAGGTCGAGCAGACCTCCGAGATCATTGGCCGCAACCTCGAGAAGGCCGGCCAGCTGGTGCAGGGCTTCAAGAAGACATCGGCCAACGCCACCCGCACCGAGTGGGTGAGCCTGAACATGCGCAGCCTGCTGGATTCGCTGCTGGTGAGCTTGTCGCCCATCATGCGGCGTGCGCGCTGCACCGTGCACCTGAGCTGCCCGCCCGCGATGCAGCTGTTCACCGAGCCGGGCTCGGTGTCGCAGGCCCTCACCAACCTGCTGATCAACGCCACGGTGCACGCCTTTGACCACCGCGAGAACCGGCAGATCGAAATCACCGTGAGCGACCGCGGCGACGAGGTGCTGATCTCGGTGGCCGACAACGCCAACGGCATGAGCGAAGAGGCGGCGGTCAAGGCCTTCACACCGTACTTCACCACCCGCCGGGCCTCGGGCGGCTCGGGCCTGGGCCTGTTCTCCTCGCGCCGCGTGGTCGAAGAGGTGCTGGGCGGCCACATGACCTTTGAGACATCACCCGGCCGGGGAACGGTGTTCTACATCCGCCTGCCCAAAAAACGCATGGGCAGCGTGACGGAGACGCAGGCCGCATGAGCAAGCCCTGCTGGAAAGTGTTGGTGGCCGACGACGAACCCGATGTGGTGGAAATCACCGCCATGGTGTTTGACGGTGTCGAATTCGAGGGCGTGCCGGTGGAGGTGCTGCGCGCCGAGTCGGGGCAGGCGGCCATGGCGATGTTCGATGCCCATCCGGACATCGCGGTGGCCTACATCGACGTGGTGATGGAGACCGAGCGCGCCGGCCTGGACGTGGTGGCTCATGTGCGCGATGTGCTGCGCAACCGCGACACGCGGCTGATCCTGCGCACCGGCAACCCGGGGCTGGCCGCGCGCGAGGAGATCGTGCGCCACCTCGAGATCGACGACTACCGCGAAAAGCCCGAACTCACCGCCGAGCGCCTGGAGACCAGCCTGATCACCGCGCTGCGCACCTTCCGCCGCCTGTGCGAATGCACCGGCAAGACGCCCTGGGCCGCCGGGCCGGCTTGAAGCGAGTCGAGATCCCTGTTGACGTTTGTCAACAAGCGAGGACAAATGTTTACAGATTGCCAGAAGTCGGAGTAAGGTGCTTGCAACGGAGGCCCTTGCGCGCCGCGACGCCCTGACACCAGGGAGCCGGGCGGGGCAGGGGCACCGGTTGCAGGAGACCTTGCACCATGGCTTCAACAGGCGGATCCCTGTTTCTTGGCACACCGCAGGACGCGCTGAGCGCCTACGCCAGCAGCTATGACCCGCTGCTGGTGAGCGCGTCCATCGCGATGGCGGTGTTTGCCGCCTTCTGCGCGCTCGAGATGGCCGACCGGCCGGCCCAGCGCCGGCGCTGGATCGCACTGGGCTCGCTCATGCTGGGCACGGGCGTGTGGGCGATGCACTTCATTGGCATGGTGGCTTTCCGGCTGGAATGCGCGGTGAGCTATGACCCCTGGATCACCGCCGCGTCGATGCTGCCGGGCATCGTTGCCGCCGGCGTGGCGCTGAACACGGTGTCGCGGCCGCGCATCGGTGCGGGCCGCTTGCTGTTTGCCGGCGCGGTGATGGGTGCGGGCATCGGGCTGATGCACTACGCGGGCATGGCGGCCATCCGCATGGACGGTGTGCTGCGCTACGACGCCGGGCTGTTTGCCCTGTCCATCGTGGCGGCGGTGGCGCTGGCGGTGGCCTCGCTGTGGGTCAAGCGGCGCATCCGCGCGTCGGCCCTGGGGCGGCGGCGTTATGTGGCCTCGCTGCTGAGCGCGGTTGTGATGGGCACCGCCATTCCCGGCATGCACTACATCGCGATGGAGGCCGCGTGGTTCATTCCGGTCGATGGCGTGCCGGCGGTCACCGCCACCAGCCCGGTGGTGCGGGCCAGCGTGGTGGGCCTGGCCACCTTGCTGCTGCTGGGCCTGGGGCTGATCTACTTGGTGCTGAGCACCCGTGCCACCGCGGCGCGCGAGTTCAGCAGTGCCATCCTGCGCGCCACCCATCAGGGCTTTGTGCTGGTGGATGCGCACGGCCGCATCGCCGACTGCAACACCGCCATGGAAACGCTGACCGGCCGGCCCTGCACCGAACTGCGTGGCCACAAGGTGTCGGAGCTGGCCGCGCTGGATGCAGCGCTGCAGGGCGAGCGCCTGCAAGGCGAGGTGGCGGTGCGCCATGCGCAGGGCTACGAGGTGCCCTGTATGGTGGACGGCGGCATCGTGCCCGGCAGCGACGAGCGCGCGCCCTGGCGCTTTGCGCTCTTCACCGACATCTCGCTGCGCCGCCAGGCCGAGGCCGCGCTGCGCGAGGCACGCGATCTGGCCGAGCAGGCCGCGCGTACCAAGGCCAACTTTCTGGCCAACATGAGCCACGAAATCCGTACCCCGATGAACGCGATCATCGGCATGTCGCATCTGGCGCTCAAGTCCAACCGCGACCCAGCCATCGCCGACCATCTGCGCAAGATCCAGACCTCGGGCCGGCACCTGCTGAGCATCATCAACGACGTCCTGGATGTGTCCAAGATCGAGGCCGGCCACATGACGGTCGAGCGCATCGACTTTGACCTGGAGCAGGTGCTGGACAACCTGGCCACGCTGGTCGCCGACAACGCCGAGGCCAAGGGGCTGGAGCTGGTGTTCCGCGTCAATCCGTCGGTGCCCATGCTGCTGGTGGGCGACCCGATGCGCCTGGGCCAGGTGCTGATCAACTACGCCAACAACGCCATCAAGTTCACCAGCACAGGCGAGATCCGCATCGAAGTGACGCTGCGCGAGGAAACCGCCGACGCGGTGCTGCTGCACTTTGCGGTGCACGACACCGGCATCGGCCTCACGCCCGAGCAGCGCGGTCGCCTGTTCCAGAGCTTTCAGCAGGCCGACGAGGCCACCTCGCGCAAGTTCGGCGGCACCGGCCTGGGCCTGGCCCTCTGCCGCAGCCTTGCCGCGCTGATGGGCGGCGAGGTGGGCGTGGACAGCGAGCCTGGCAAGGGCTCCACCTTCTGGTTCACAGCGCGGCTGGGCCGCAGCCAGCGGCCGCAGCGGGTGCTGTTGCCCAGTGTGGACCTGCGCGGCCAGCGCGTGCTGGTAGTCGACGACAGCCGGTCGTCGCGCGAGGTGCTGTCCGAACTGCTGGGCAGCATGAGCTTTGCGGTGCAGGTGGCCGAGTCAGGCGAGGCCGGTGTGGCGGCCGTGCGCGAGGCGGCGCTGCGCGGGCGGCCCTTTGCCGCGGTGCTGCTGGACTGGCAGATGCCCGGTGTGGACGGCATCAAGGCGGCGCGGCAGATCCAGTCGCTGGGGCTGCCGATGCCGCCGCATCTGGTGATGGTCAGCACCCATGGCCGCGACGACCTGCGCACGCTGGCGCGGCGTGCCGGCATCGAGCAGGTGGTGATCAAGCCGGTGAATGCGTCCACGCTGTTCGATGCGCTGATGACGGTGATGGGCGCGCAGCCGCTGGTGCACGACGGTGCGCTGGGCCTGGTGTCGCCGCCCGACCTGGCGCCCGAGCGGCTGGCGCGGCTGCAGGGTGCGCGCGTGCTGCTGGTCGAAGACAACAAGCTCAACCAGGAGGTGGCCTGCGCGCTGCTGCGCGAGGTGGGCATGCAGGTGGATGTGGCCGAGGACGGCGCGGTGGCGGTGCAGCGTGTGCGCGATAACGCCGGCTACGACATGGTGCTGATGGACATGCAGCTGCCGGTGCTGGACGGCCTGGGCGCCACGCGCGCCATCCGCGCCATGCCCGATCGCGTGGGCCTGCCCATCGTGGCCATGACCGCCAATGCGATGCAGTCCGACCGCGACGCCTGCCACGAGGCCGGCATGGACGACTGGATTCCCAAACCCATCGATCCCGACGAACTGTGGCGCAAGCTGCTCAAGTGGACACGCTTGTCAGGCGCACACGGGGATGCCAGTGCGGATGCCAGCGGGGAAGCAAGTGGGGTGAGTGCAGCGAGTGATGCCACGGTGGCTGCGGCACCCCCAGCACCCGCTGCACCCGTACGGCTGCCGCAGGTCGATGGCCTGGACACTGCCGAAGGCCTGAGGCGCCTGCTGGACAACCGCGATCTGTACATCGACTTGCTGCACGAGTTTGTGAACACCGAGTCGCACACGCCGCGCCACATCGAGGACGCGCTGGACGCAGGCGACATCGCCCGCGCGCGGCGGCTGGCCCACACGCTCAAGGGCGTGGCCACCACCCTGGGCGCCATCGCCATCAGCGAACGCGCCGCCGCGGTGGAGAACGCGCTGTACGAAGGCCGTCAGCGCACCCAGATCACGCCGCTGGTGGAACTGCTGGCCGATCCGCTGGCGCGCATGATGAACGCCCTGCGCGAGCAGCTGGGCTTGCCCCCCAGCGCGGAGGCAGAACTGGCGGAAGCGGGGGTGGGGCAGGGGTAGCCCGCAGCGGGCTGCGGCAGTGTGGCCCCGATGGCGCCGCACTGGTGCCCCACCGGTGCCCTGATGGGTCCCGCATAAAGAGAAACGGGTTGAACTTTGCAGTCCAACCCGTTGATTTATTTGGCTCCCCGACCTGGGCTCGAACCAGGGACCTACGGATTAACAGTCCGGCGCTCTACCGACTGAGCTATCGAGGAACAACCCGCGATTATAGCGAAGATTTTTTGGGCTTCAGAGGGTCACCTGCAGCCCCACGCGTGCGGTGCGCACCGCGCCGGGGTACAGATACACATGACCGAACTGGTACGGCGACTCGCGCCAGTAGCGGCGATCCAGCAGGTTGTCCACGCCCAGCGTCAGGCGCACGGCCGAGCCGCGCACCGTGGTGTCGTAGTGCAGTGCGGCGTCCAGCCGGTTCCACGCTGGCAGCGTGATCGACGCATCGGGCAGCACGTTGCGCCGTCCCTCGTGCTGCCAGTCCACGCGGGCGGTCAGGCCCTGCACCGCCCGCGGCTGCCAGCTGGCGTTAAGGCGCAGCACCTCGCGCGGCACATTGGCGGGGCGCTGACCATTGAGCGCAGGCTCTTCGGTGCTGCCCTGGCGCTTGGCATCGATGAAGGTGGCCGCTGCGCCCCAGTGCAGCACACCGCTGGCCAGCAAGGCGCGCTGGCGAAGCGAGACCTCGATGCCGCGGTGCACCGCCTCGCCGTCAAAGCGGCCTTCGCAGGGCGAGATGCCCAGACGCGAGCAGGCATCCAGGTTGCTGACCGGACGCACGATGTCAAACGCCGTCACCTGCCAGGCCCATGAGGGCCCCACGCCGTTGCGCGTGACCTCGCCCTTGAGGCCCAGCTCGCGCTGGCGTGATCGCAGCGCGGGCAGCGCCACACCGGCATTGCTGTATTGCGATGCGCGGTTGGGCACCACCTGCGACTCGATGCCCTCGCCGTAGCTGGCGTAGCCGATGGTGCCCGCACCCAGCGTGTAGCTGAAGGCCAGCCAGGGCGTGGTGATACGGTCGTCGTAGGCGGTGGGGCGCGATCCGTTGGTGCGCACGCTGTCGCGCGACAACTGCGTGTGGCGCAGGCCCAACCAGGCGGTGGCACGATCCGTCAGTCGGATGCGATCCTGCAGCGAGAGTTCGGTGCTGCGCTCGTCGCGGTTGGTGTTCTGGTCGAGCAGCGACGGGTCGGGCGCGGTGACGGCCGTGCCGGCCACATTGCCCACGCCCACATAGTTGTAGGCCTGCAGGTTGAAGCGCTGCGTGACGCTGCTGCGCATCAGGCCCACGCTCACGTCGTGCTGCATGCCCGCCACATCCATGCGGCCCTTGATCATGACTTGCGCTGCGCTCTGGCGGCGGCGTTCGCCATCGCTGCGGTAGTCGTACAGGTCATAGGTGCCGTCGCTGCAGTAGCGGTCGTAGTTGCCGTCGGCGCTGCAGCCAAACGCAAACGCGATGCGGTCATCGCTCTTCAGGCGCTGGATGCCCGCCTGCGCAACAACGCGCCACTGCGGGCTCAGCGTGTGTTCGTAACGCACGGTGCCCGTCAGGCCGTCCAGCACCGTGGGCAGCGACCAGGGCTGGTTGTTCAGGTTGATGCGCGCGTTCACCGGTGCGGGCAGGGTGCTGCCCAGCAGGCTGCTTGCAGCCTGCGTGGGCTGGCTGCGGTGGCTCCATTCGATCTCGGCCTCAAGCAATTGGTCAGGACTCAGGCGCCAGTCGGTGGCCAGTGCAAACAGTTTGCGTTCGCCGTCGCTGGCGCGCGTGGTGGGACGCAGGATTTCGTGCGCCAGGTTCAGCCGGTAGCCAAAGGCGCCGTCGGTGCCGGCACGGCCGCCCAAGTCTGCCGCGGCCAGCACGCTGGCGCGCTGCGTCCATTCCAGCCGCACCTCGCGCAGGTCGCGCGCGGTCGGGCGTTTGACCACGTAATTGACCAACCCGCCCGGTGCGCTGGTGCCGGCCTGGATGCCGCTGGTGCCCTTGAGGATTTCCACGCGCTCTTTGTTGTCCAGCGCGATGAAGGTCTCGGCGTTGATGGGCAGGCCTTCGCGGCGGTAGTTGAAGCGGTTGTCCAGCACAAAGCCACGCACCGTCAGGTAGTCCCAGTAGCCGCCGGCGTTGTAGGCGTCGGTGACCGAACTGTCCAGCGCCGTCAGGTCGGCCAGGCGGCGCGCACCGCGCTGCTCGATCGCATCGCTGCCAATCACCGTGGCCGTCAGCGGCAGCTCGCGCAGCGGCGCATCAAAGCCGGCCACATCGGCCTGGGCGTTCGGGTTGGCGCTGACGGTGACGCGCGGCAGCGTGGTGGCTGCGGATGGCGTTGCTGATGCGGCCGTGCCCTGGGCGTGTGCCGCGATGGCGGGCGCCAGCAGCAGGCCGATGCACAGATGAGCGGCGCGTGACACCGCGGTGATTTGAAATGTTCGTGCCATGACGTGTCGTTTCCTTCAAAACGCGACGAATGGCAGGTGGGCTGGCGGCAACGGAAGGTGATGCCGCATGGTGCGGCGCCGTCGCTTGGCTGGCTTCCCTGCGCGAGGATTACCTCAATCAGGTTCAAAGGGACTTTCTCAGCCACCCGTGCGTTGCAACGCACCGGCAGCACCCCTAGCGAATGCGCGCCGATCACTCAGCGCACAATATGGAGTGTAGGCGCGCAGCAAAAAGGCCTGCCGAAGCAGGCCTTGTGCTGGCGCATCCGCGCTGCGTCAGTCGAACACCGGCGACTCCACCCCCAGCACCTTGTGCAGCTTGGGGCTGGTGGTGGTGTACTGCAGGTGGATCTTGCCCTTCTCGGGAAAGATGATGGGCGCCGCGCCAAAGGCCGCCAGCGCGCACTCGTGAAATCCCGACAGGATGAGCTTCTTTTTGCCCGGGTAGGTGTTGATGTCGCCCACCGCAAAGATGCCGGAAATGTTGGTAGAGAACTTTTCGGTGTCCACCACCAGCTGCTTGCGCTCGATCTGCAGGCCCCAGTCGGCGATCGGGCCAAGCTTGGGGCTCAGGCCAAAGAACACCAGCAGTGCGTCCAGCGGCACCACACGCGTCACACCGTCGCCGCCGGTCACCTTGGCGCCGGTGAGCTGGCCGTCCTTCTCTTCGTAGCCGGTCACCTGGCCCACGATGAACTGCATCTCGTAGGCGTCGCACAGCTCCTTCATCTTGGCCACGCTGGCCGGCGCCGCCTTGAAGCCGTCGCGGCGGTGGATCAGGATGACGCTCTCGGCCTTGTTGGGGCCCTCGGCCGCGAAGTTCAGTGTCCAGTCGAGCGCCGAGTCGCCGCCGCCGACGATGACCAGGTTCTTGCCGGCAAAGTCGGCCGGGTTCTTGACGCGGTAGAACAGCTGCGAACCCTCGAACTGCTCCAGGCCGTCGACCTTGAGCGTGCGCGGCTCGAACGCGCCCACGCCACCGGCGATGAAGATCGTCTTGGTGATGAAGTGCGTGCCCTTGGTGGTTTCCACATCAAAGCGGCCGTCGTCGCGCTTGTGCACCAGCGTGACCGTCTGGCCCAGGTGGAAGGTGGCGTCAAAAGGTTCGATCTGCTTGAGCAGCGCGTCGGTCAGCTCTTGCCCGGTGCACACCGGGATGGCCGGGATGTCGTAGATGGGCTTGTCGGGGTACAGCTCGACCGGTTGGCCGCCGGGGTAGGCCAGCGAGTCGATCACATGAGCCTTGATCTCCAGCAGGCCGAGCTCGAACACCTGGAACAGGCCCACCGGGCCGGCGCCGATGATCACGGCATCGGCTTCGATCGGGCCGTCGTGGGCGTGGGCAGTCTGGATCACTTCAGGGCTAGGGGTCAGTTGCATGGGTCAGCGGATCAACTCGGCCAGCTTGCCGGTCTTGTCCTTCCAGTCATCGGCGTCGGGCAGCGGCGCCTTGCGTTTGGTGATGCTCTTCCACCCGGCGTTCTTGGCCAGGTCGGCGTTGAGCTTGATGAAGGCCACCTGGTCGGCTGGCACGTCTTCTTCGGCGTAGATGGCGTTGACCGGGCACTCCGGGATGCACACCGCGCAGTCGATGCACTCGTCGGGGTCGATCGTCAGGAAGTTGGGGCCTTCGCGGAAGCAGTCCACGGGGCACACGTCCACACAATCGGTGTATTTGCAACGGATGCAGGCTTCGGTGACGACGTGGGTCATGACGCAGAAATCGGAGTCGGTGAAAACCCTGAATTTTACTGGGGTTCCCTGACCAGCACGGCGCCTGCGGTTTTGTGCGTTGCCGCATCTACCAGCACCATGGCACCCAGGCGGCGCGAGCGCGCAAACGGCTGCAGCGGCAGCGCGTCCTGGAACACCAGTTCGGCATGGCCGATCGCGTTGGCCTCGAGCTGCGTGGCCTCGGCCTCGGCCAGGGTGTGGATGTCCAGCCGGTGGTGCACGCGGCGCACCTTGGTCTTGACCCAGCGGTGGCCGTGCAGCGCCCAGTAGGTGCGGCCAGCCACCAGCGGTTCATCGTCCATCCAGGCCACGGTGGCATGCGCCTCGCGCTGGGTGGATGCCTGCTCGCCCAGCACCAGCCAGTCGCCGCGCGAGACATCCAGCTCGCGGTCGAGCACGATGCCGGCGCTGCGGCCCGCAGCCACCTCACCCGAGCGGCGTGCATGGTCGAGCACCTGCGCGATGCGTGCGCTGTGTCCGCCGGGCAGCACCTGCACCGTGTCGCCAGCGCGTGCGCTGCCCTGGGCCACGCGGCCCCAGAACACGCGGCGGCCCTGCGAGGTGTCGGCAGACGACGAGAACTTTTCCACCCACTGCACCGGCAGGGCCAGCGCGTCGTTGGCGTCGGCGGGTGTGGCAGGCAGTTGCTCGAGCAGCTGCAGCAACGAAGGGCCCTGGTAGCCGCACCAGCCGGGTGAGGGCGCCACCACGTTGTGGCCCTTGAGCGCCGAGATCGGCACGGTGGCGCGCACCTCGATGCGGGCTGCGCGCGCAAAGGCGCCAAGCGCGCCGGCGATGTGGTCAAAGGCCAGCGCCGGGTCGTCCACCGCGTCGAGCTTGTTGATGGCAAACACGATGGACTGCACGCGCAGCAGTTGCGCGAGCAGGCTGTGCCGGCGCGTCTGCGGCAGCAGGGCCAGGCCGGGTTGGCGCCAGTCGAGCTTGGTGGCGTCCACCAGCACCACCGCCGCGTCGGCGTTGCTAGCGGCCGTCACCATGTTGCGGGTGTACTGCTCGTGGCCGGGCGCGTCGCCGATGATGAACTTGCGCGCCGGCGTCGAGAAGTAGCGCCAGGCCACATCGATGGTGATGCCTTGCTCGCGCTCGGCGCTCAGGCCGTCGGTCAGCAGCGCAAGATCCGTTTCGCCCGAGCGCTGCACGCCGGCCAGCTGGTCTTGCAGCACCGCCTTGCTGTCGACCAGCAGGCGCCCGATCAGCGTGCTCTTGCCGTCGTCGACCGAGCCGCAGGTGATGAATCGCAGGGCGTCCATGATCAGAAATACCCGTCCTTCTTGCGTTTTTCCATCGACGCGTCGCTGGTCTTGTCGTCCATGCGGGTGGCGCCACGTTCGCTCACGTCGGCGGCAATCGTCTCGATCACCACCTCGGCGGCATTGGCTGCGGGGCTGTCCACCGGGCAGGTGCAGGTGATGTCGCCCACGGTGCGAAAGCGCACGTTGCGCGTCTGCACCTGCTCGCCCTCGCGCGGCGGCGTGAGTGGCGTCACCGGCACCAGAAGGCCGCGGCGCTCGACCACCTGGCGCTGGTGCGCGTAGTAGATGGATGGCAGCTCGACCTGCTCGCGCGCGATGTACTGCCACACGTCCAGTTCGGTCCAGTTGCTGATCGGGAACACGCGAAAGTGCTCGCCCGGATGAATGCGGGTGTTGAACAGCGTCCACAACTCGGGGCGCTGGTCCTTGGGTTGCCACTGGCCGAAGCTGTCGCGGTGGCTGAAGATGCGTTCCTTGGCGCGTGCCTTTTCTTCGTCGCGGCGCGCGCCGCCGATCAGGGCGTCAAAGCGGAACTCGTCGATGGCCTCCAGCAGCGTCACCGACTGATGCGCATTGCGGCTTTCGCCGGGGTGGGCCAGCCGTACCGTGCCGCGCGCCATCGAGTCCTCGACGCTGCGCACGATCAGCTCGGCGCCCAGCTCGCGCGCACGACGGTCGCGGAACTCGGTCACCTCGGAAAAGTTGTGGCCGGTGTCGATCATAAGCAGCGGGTAGGGAATGCGTCCGCCGCGCTCGGTGTCGATGAAGGCCTTCTCGGCGCACTTGAGCAGCACCAGCGAGTCTTTGCCGCCGGAGAACAGCAGGGCCGGGCGCTCGAAGGCGGCGGCCACCTCGCGCAGGATGAAGATGGCTTCTTCCTCCAGCGCGTCGAGGTGGCTGTTGTCGATGGCGGTCAGCCGCCCCGTGTCGGTTCGGGCGTTCATGCGCTCACCTTGTCGTTGGCCTCGGCCGTGCTGTGTGCCGCGGATTTCACATGCAGGCCGCACTCCTTGGCGGCCTCGTCTTCCCACCACCAGCGGCCGGCGCGGAAGTCTTCGCCCAGGCTGATGGCGCGGGTGCAGGGCGCGCAGCCGATGCTGGGATAGAACTGGTCGTGCAGCGGGTTGTAGTCCGCGCCGCGGCTGGCGATGTAGTGCCACACGTCGCCCCAGGTCCAGTGGGACAGCGGGTTGAGCTTGATGCGGCCGGTGGTGGCTTGGTCGGCGGGGTCAATCAGCGGCACTTCGGCGCGCGCGGCCGACTGCTCGCGGCGCAGCCCGGTGATCCACGCACGCTGGCCGGCCAGGGCGCGCTGCAGCGGTTCCATCTTGCGGATGCCGCAGCAGGCCTTGCGCAGCTCGATGCTGCGGTAGATCGCATCCTGCCCGTCGCGGCGCACGAACTCGATCACCGCCTCATCGCGCGGGCGAAACACCTGCACCGGCACGCTGGTATGGGCGCGGGTGCGCTCCAGCAGGGCCAGCGTCTCGTGGTGCAGGGCGCCGGTGTCCAGCACGAACACCGCAATGTCCAGGCCAAGAGCACCGATCAGGTGGGTGATGACGACGTCTTCGGCGCCCAGGCTGGAGGCCTGCGTGAGCGGCGTGAAGTCGGTGGCCGCGCGTTGCAGCAGCGCTTGGGTTACTGCCAGCTTGGCGTCAAAGTCGGCCGACGGGTGGGGGTGCAGATCGGTGGCGCGCAGATTGGTCGCACGCAGTTCGGTGGCACTGCCCGCAGGCGGCAGCGCATGAGGTGCGGTGCGCGCGTTCATGCGGTTTGCCCCTGGGCAAAGCGCGGCGCGGTGGCCGTCGCATCGCCTTGATAAAAGCCGGCATCGGCAAAGCGCGCCAGCTGGCGCTGCGCCACGTCCAGCCGCTGGTCGACACGCAGCACCGCGCTGCTGAAGCCGCTGCGTTGCATCTGCAGCAACTGGTCGGCCAGCACGTCGCCGGTGGCGCGGATGTCGCCGGCAAAGCCCAGGCGGCGGCGCAGCAAAAAGGCCTGACTGAAGGCGCGGCCGTCGGTGAATTTCGGAAACTGCAGCTCGATGCGCTCAACGCCGGCCAGCGCACCGCTGGCGGCCAGTGCACGCGGGTCGGCGTCGTTGGGCAGTTGCAGCACGCCGGGTGAGGGCGCGGCCCGCTCGTCGGCAGGCGCCGCGGTGGCAAGAATCAGTTGCATGGCGTGGTGGGGTGCGTGCTTGGGTTTGTGCTGGACGTGGGTGTCGGGCGTGCGTGTCGGGTGTGCGTGTCGGGTGTGCGTGTCGGGTGATCGGGGCGCTTCAGGCCTGCGCGCTGTCGGGCGTGGCTGCTGTGGCCGCTTCTGCCGCCACAGCGCGTGCCGCATTCGCCGCGGCCTTGAACGGATCGGCGCCCACGCGGCGCAGGGTTTCAACAAAGCGCTCTTGCGCCCCGCCAGGCAGGGGCAGCCGCAGCGCGCGGTAGGTGTGCAGGATGGCCTCGATCGCGTCGGGCACCTCGGCCGCGCTGAACGATGGCCCCACCACCTTGCCGGGCTGGGCGGCGCCCCCCCCCGGGGGTCCGGCGGAGCCCCCCCCCGGGGTCTGGTACCACTCGCGCCCGTCCTTGTCGACGCCCAGGATGCCGATGTGGCCGCTGTGGTGGTGGCCGCACGAGTTGATGCACCCGCTGATGTGCAGGTCGATCTCGCCCAGGTCGTGCAGTTCGTCCAGGTCGTGATAGCGCTCGGTGAGCGCGGCGGCCAGCGGGATCGATCGCGCATTGGCCAGCGCGCAGAAGTCGCCGCCAGGGCAGGCGATCATGTCGGTCAGCAGGCCGATGTTGGGCCGCGCCAGGCCCAGGCGTCGCGCCTCGCGCCACAGATCGGGCAGCTGGTCGCAGCGCACCCAGGGCAGCAGCAGGTTCTGCTCGTGGGTGACGCGTGCCTCGCCGGCGCTGAAGCGCTCCACCAGCTCGGCCGCGCGTTCCAGCTGCTCGGCGGTGGCGTCGCCCGGCGCCTGGCCCAGCCGCTTGAACGACAGCGTGACCGCGCGCAGCGCCGGGTTGCGGTGCGGCGCCACGTTGCGCTCGAGCCAGCGGCTGAACTCCAGATCGTCTTCGGCTGCAGCGCGCAATATTTGTGCAATCTTGGCATCTGCGCTGGCACGGTCGCAGCTGAGCGCCGGCGCCACAAAGCCCGCGCTGACGCGGTCCAGTTCGGCCTGGGTGATGGTGTGCGGTGCGCCGTCGCGCTCGATGATGTCGCGGTACTCGGCCTCCACCTCGTCGACAAAGCGCTGGCCCTCGGCCTTCACCAGAATCTTGATGCGCGCCTTGTAGGCGTTGTCGCGGCGGCCGAAGCGGTTGTATGCGCGCACCACCGCCTCGAGGTAGTTGAGGATCTGGTCCCAGGGCAAAACCTCGCGGATGGTGGACGCGATCACTGGCGTGCGGCCCATGCCGCCGCCCACCAGCACCTTGAAGCCCAAAGCGCCTGCCGGGGCGCCGTGCCGTGCCTCGCCTTCGCTGCGCAGCAGCTGCAGGCCCACGTCGTGCCAGCCGATGGCCGCACGGTCCTCGCGCGCACCGGTGATGGCCACCTTGAACTTGCGTGGCAGAAAGGCAAATTCAGGGTGCAGCGTGCTCCACTGGCGCAGGATCTCGGCAAAAGGCCGCGGGTCGGCCACCTCGTCCACCGCAATGCCGGCCAGCGCGTCGGTGGTGATGTTGCGGATGCAGTTGCCGCTGGTCTGGATGCCGTGCAGTCCCACGCTGGCCAGCAGGTCCATCACGTCGGCCGAGCGCTCCAGCGGAATCCAGTTGAACTGCACGTTTTGCCGCGTGGTGAAGTGCCCGTAGCCGGTGGGCAGGCGCGGGGCCGGCGCGGGGCTGATGGCGTCTTGAGTGGCCTGCGCGCGCTGCAGCAGCTCGGGCTTGGGCTGGTCGTGGTCGCGGGCAATGCGGGCCAGCACCCGCAGCTGCGCCGCCGAGATCTCGCCGTAGGGCACCGCCACCCGCAGCATCGGTGCGTAGCGCTGCAGGTACCAGCCGTTTTGCAGCCGCAGCGGCCGAAATTCGTCGTCGCTCAGCAGGCCCGCCTGGTTGCGCTCGAGCTGGTCGCGGTACTGCGCGGCGCGCTGGCGGATGAACTGGCGGTCAAAGTCGGTGTACTGGTACATGGGGGTGTGCAGTGGGTTCGGCCGTTGGGGGGAGCCCCTCCGCGACCGGCACGGTGGCCGGTCACTGATGAGCCGGTGGGCCGGTCCGTCCCTGGGCCGCGACTGTAGAAAGGGCAGCCCGATTCACAAAATACATTTTTCTTAGCGAAATATGCCCAGGCGGAATAAGCAAAGCGTGGCGTGGACGATGCACATGGGGCTTGCCACCTGTCCATCAGAGGGGGAGCGTGGGCATACTCGCCGGAGCCGCAACCAGTCATTACGAACGGAAACAAAGGATAGCCATCGCGATTCTTGTCAAGGCGATCGGTTTCAGCGAGTCCGAGCGCAACGCGTTCGGCACCGTGCTGGACTTGTCGCCCTCGCGCCTGTTCAGCTACCGGCTGTGGCAGCCGACGATGACGCGCGATGCCGACATCTACGTGCTGGACGGCGAAAGCTCGGTGCACTGGCAGGATGTGTCGGGCTTTGCCAAAACGGCCGCCCATCCGTTTCTCTGGGTGGGCCACAACCCGC
This sequence comes from Burkholderiaceae bacterium, assembly GCA_046091865.1. GTDB lineage: Bacteria > Pseudomonadota > Gammaproteobacteria > Burkholderiales > Burkholderiaceae_C > JBDLRH01. The sequence continues at coordinate 36,028 of JBJTCL010000054.1, forward strand.
CCAAGAACGCCGCGCACTCCTTTTTGCGCCCGGTTCGCTGGATGTCGGTGATGGACGCGCTCGAGGTGGTGGCCTCCAGCCTGGACATCAGCATGCTGCCCGAGGCGGGCGGCGTGGTGGTGGACGACGGCGGTGGCGTCGATCTGGACCTGAACTTCGACGAGCTCGACATTGACCTGGACCTGAGCGCTCCCGACGACGGGTTGGCCCTGCCAAAGACGGCCAACTGGGCCAACAGCACTGGCACCAGCCTGCCGGCCATGGTCGATTCCGGGATCATGAAGGCCAGCGGCGCGCCCGAGCTGCGCACCCTGATGATGTCGGCGCTGATGACCGCATCCGGCGCTGCCACCCCAACCGCGGCCGGCAATCCGCGAACGGGTTTTGGCGAGGAAGGTGGCGTTGCCGGACGGCGTGCGCTGATCGTGGGCAACAGCCTGTACGAGGGGCTGTTCCTGCGCCGGCGCCTGATGCTGCAGAAGATCGACCAGGTGGACGAAACCGCGTCGCGCCGCGACGCGAGGGCGCTGGCCAGGGCCAATGCCTACGATGTGGCCATCGTCGACATCGACCTGGCCGGCGGTGACGGCTGGGCGCTGGCCGAAGAACTGCACAGCGGCGCCAATGCGGTGCGGCAGGTGATCATGATTTCGGCCAAGGCGTCGGCGCTGCAAAGTGCCAAGGCGCGCATGGCCGGCATGGCGCTGATCGGCGCCAAGCCGATCGACACCGCCCAGCTGGACCGGCTTCTGGCCAAAGCGGCCGCCGCCTGACCGGCTCCCACGGCCCGCGGGGCCGTGATATTTCTTGCGGCCCGCGGGGGGCCGTCTTCAGCCCGACCGCGACCGCGCCGCAAAGCGGGATGCCCGCAGCCTTTGGGCCAGCGGTGCATCCACCGGCAGCGGCTCGGCATGCAGCCAGGCGCACAGCAGCTCGGCCGCCAAAGGCGCCAGCGTCATGCCGCGCGAACCAAACCCGGTCATCACCCAGGGCGATGCTGCATCGCCTTCCAGTGCACCCACCGCACCCAACGCACCCACCGCAGGCAGGCGGTCGGGCAGGGTGGCGCGCACACCCGCCCAGCCCCACAGGCGCCCCATGTGCGGCGCCCAGCCGGGGGCCAGGGCGTGCAGGCGCTGCAGGTTGCTGTCGTGGCCGGCAGGGGTCACCACTGCCTCGTCGCGCCCGCGCTCGAAGGTCGACCCCACGATCCAAGCCGGCTGGCCATCGGCCACGCCGGGCAGTCGCAGGCCGGCGATCAGGCTGCCATGGCCGTTCACCGGAACGCGCGGCCATGACGCGGCCGCATCGGTGTGTGGCGGTGTGCCAGGCCCGTTGAACGAGCCGATCATGCCGATCGTGACTTGACCGCCCAGCGGCTGCAGCGGCAGCGCGCTGGCTGTGGCGGTGGCGGTAGCGCTGGCGGTGACGGTGGCAACAGGGGCGCACAAGGCCTGCGTACCGCGCGCTGCGGCCAGCACCACCAGGTCGGCTTCGGCCAGCATCCGGCCGGTATCGTCCATGGCTTGCCAGCGCGGGCCGGTGGGCTGCAGCGCATGCACGCGCAGGCTGCCGCGCCACTGCACGCCGGAGGTTTGCAGCAGGGCGCGCACCAGCGCCGGCGGCTGCAACCATCCGCCCGCGTCATGCCACAGGGCAGCGTCCTCGGGCGTTTTCAAATGGGGGGCATTGAGCTGCGCGCAGTCGTCGGCGCTGGCGGTCCGCGAATACGCGTACAGCGCCGCTTCGGCTTTAGGCGGAAGCTGCCGCACCCGCTCGATCGGTCGCTCGAGCACGCCGCTGGCGCACCAGGCAAAGCCCTCGGCATCGGGCAGGTGCTGCATCAGGCTCAGGCGCGTGGCCCGCACCCCGGCGCGCGACAGGCGCGACAACGGCGCGTCGTCCGGTGACACATGCGGCGCAAACAGGCCCGCGGGCAGGCCCGAGGCGCCTGCAGCGGGGTCGGGCGCGGCGTCGAGCACCTGCACCTGCCAGCCGCGTCGCGCCAGGGCTGCCGCCGCACTGGCCCCGGCGATGCCGCCACCGACAACGATGGCCTGGGCAGGCGGGCGTGCGCTCGCTGGTGCGGGGTGACGTGCGTCCATCCGCGCGCGCAGGTGTTGGCGCTTGGGCGCCAGACCCGGCACACGCTCCACCGCAAAACCCAGTTGCTGCAGCGTGTGGCGCACCGCTGTGGCCACGCACCAGGTGCCCAGCGTGGTGCCAGGGCGGCACAGCCGCGCCACGGCGCTCAGGGTGTCGGTATCCCACACGCGGGGGTTGCGGCGCGGATCAAAGCCATCCAGAAACACCGAGTCGGCGATGAACGATTGCTCGCGCAAGCGGGTGCATGCGTCGCCGATGCCCAGGGTCAGCAGCACCTGGCCGCCCTCGAACGCCAGGCGATGCCAGCCCTCGTGCAGGCCCCACCACTGCGCCGCCAGTTGCTCGGCCAGGGGCACGAGTTCGGGGTGCGCCTGCGCGCTGCGCAGCAGGTCGGCGGCGGCCACCGGATGCGCCTCGACCGACGCAAAGTGCAGCATGCGCGGGCGCTGCGGATCGGCCCGCCAGGCCTGCCATGCGGCCAGAAAGTCCAGGCCCAGGCCAAAGCCGGTTTCAAGGATGCACCAGCGCGGCTGGTGGGCCCAGCCTTGCGGCAGGCCGCATCCGCTCAAAAAGGCAAGGCGCGCCTGTGCCAGGCCACCGCTGGCGCTGCGGTACACGTCTCCATAGCGCGCACTGCGCGGCGTGCGGCCGTCGGTCCAGTCGACGGGTTCGGTCAAGGGTGCGCCCCGTCGTTACACCACCGGAGCAGCGGGCGGCTGCCTCAGGGGTTGGCGGGCGGCACGTAGCCGGCGGCCTGGTCGGCACCGGCGCCGAAGAAATGGTTTTCCATCTGGCGCTTGAGGTACTCGCGCGCCCGCATATCGGCCAGGTTCAGCCGGTTCTCGTTGACCAGCATGGTCTGGTGGCGCAGCCACTCGGCCCAGGCCTCCTTGCTGACGCTTTCCCACAGGCGTTTGCCCAGTTCACCCGGGTAGGGCGGGAAGTCCAGGCCCTCGGCTTCGCGGCCGAGCTTGATGCAGTTGACGGTGCGGGGCATCCGATCCTCTTAGACGTATTGGCGATAAGCAAGTGAAAACTTGATCGTTCCACTTTTGATGTCGGGCTTCCAGAATCCGGCGCTCTGTTCCATGCCATGAAGGTAAAGCCCCATGACGACGCGACGCGACATTATCAAGATTTCACAGGCCCTGGTGACGCTGTCGGCCCTGTGCTGGGGCCTGGGGCCCGCCATGGCGCAGTCTGCCACCCAGTCTGCAGCGCCGTCGCCCGGGGCCGCCGCAACGCTGCTCAACGTGTCGTACGACCCGACGCGTGAGCTGTATGTCGAGATCAATCAGGCCTTCGCCAAGCAGTGGAAGGCCAAAACCGGCCAGGACCTGACGGTCAAGCAGTCGCACGGCGGCTCGGGCCGGCAGGCGCGCTCGGTGATCGACGGGCTAGACGCCGACGTGGTGACGCTGGCACTGGCCGGCGATGTCGATGCCCTGGCGCGCAACGGCGGCTGGCTGGCGGCCGACTGGCAAAAGCGCTTGCCGCACAACTCGGCACCCTACAGCTCGACCATCGTGCTGGTGGTGCGGCAGGGCAACCCCAAGAACATCAAGGATTGGAGCGACCTGATCCGGCCCGATGTGAAGGTGATCACCCCCAACCCCAAAACCTCGGGCGGCGCGCGCTGGAACTACCTGGCAGCCTGGGAGTACGCCAAGCGCAAGCACGGCAGCGAGGCCAAGGCGCGCGAATTCGTGGGCAAGCTGTACGCCAATGTGCCGGTGCTCGACACGGGTGCGCGCGGCTCGTCGGTGACGTTTGCGCAGCGCAACCAGGGCGATGTGTTCATCTCGTGGGAGAACGAGGCCTACCTGCTGGAAAAGGAATTCGGCAGCAAGGTCGACATGGTGTACCCGTCGATCAGCATCCTGGCCGAGCCGCCGGTGGCGGTGGTCGACCGCAACGTCGACCGCAAGGGCACCCGCGCGGTGGCCACCGAGTACCTGAAGTTCCTCTACACCGAAGAAGGCCAGGACATCATCGGCAAGCACTTCTATCGCCCGGCGGTGTCGGCCCGGGCGCAGGCCAAGTACTCGGCCAAGTTCCCGCGCATCAAGCTGTTCACCATCGACGAAGCGTTTGGCGGCTGGGCCAAGGCCGATCGCGACCACTTTGCCGATGGCGCGAGCTTTGACCAGATCTACACCCGCAATTGAACCCACACCATGAAGACCATCGTTCGTTCCCTGCTCGCGGTCAGCGCCCTGGCTTTGGCGGGCCATGCCGCGGCCCAGTCGCTGCTCAACGTGTCCTACGACGTGTCGCGCGAGTTCTACAAGGACATCAACGCAGCCTTCGCGGCGCACTACAAAAAGACCACCGGGCGTGAGGTGAAGGTGGACCAGTCGCACGCAGGCTCCAGTGCGCAGGCGCGTGCGGTTGCCGACGGGCTGGACGCCGACGTGGTGACGATGAACACCACCACCGACATCGAGTTTCTGGCCGACAAGGGCGTGGTGGCCAAGGACTGGGCCAAGCTCTTTCCCAACAACGCCGTGCCCACCAAGTCGACCATGCTGTTCCTGGTGCGCCAGGGCAACCCCGAGGGCATCAAGGACTGGGACGACCTGATCAAGCCGGGCGCGCAGGTGGTGGTGGTCAACCCCAAGACCGGTGGCAACGGCCGCATGGCGTATCTGGCGGCGTGGTCGTATGTGCGTAAGAAGGGCGGCACCGACGCGCAGGCCGCCGAGTTCGTGAGCAAGCTGTACAAGAACGTGCCGGTGCTGGCGCGCGGCGGTCGTGATGCCACTGCGGTTTTCCTGCAGCGCAACATCGGTGATGTGCTGGTGACCTTCGAGTCCGAGGTGCTGTCGGTGGACCGCGAGTTCGGCGAAGGCAAGGTGGACGCGGTGCATCCGTCCATCAGCATCATTGCCGAGAACCCGGTGGCGGTGGTCGAGCGCACCGTCGCCAAAAAGGGCACTGGCGAGCTGGCCCGTGCCTACCTGAACTTTCTGTACACCGACGAGGCGCAAGAGATTGCCGCCAAGCATGCGTTGCGCCCGCGTTCGCCGGCACTTCTGGCCAAGTACGCGAAGACCTTCAAGCCGATGACGCTGGTGCCGGTGTCCGAGTTCTTCGGCACGCTGTCGGATGCACAGAAAGTGCACTTCAACGATGGCGGCCAGTTCGACAAGATCGACACGGTGAAGTGATGGGTGCTGCGCTGTCCTTGCCCGTCGGGTCGGCGGCCGGTGCCTCGTGGCCCCGGCGCCGCGTGTTGCCGGGCTTTCACCTCACGCTCGGCTACACCGTGCTGTACCTCAGCCTGATCGTGCTGATTCCGCTGTCGGCGCTGGTGTTCAAGACCTTCACCATGAGCTTTGAGCAGTTCTGGGCGGCAGTGAGTTCGCCGCGCGTGCTGACCTCGTACCGACTGACCTTTGGCGCGTCGCTGCTGGCGGCGCTGGTGAACCTCGTGTTCGGTCTGTTAGTGGCCTGGGTGCTGGTGCGCTATGACTTTCCGGGCAAGAAGATCATGGACGCGCTGGTGGATCTGCCCTTTGCGCTGCCCACCGCGGTGGCCGGCATTTCGCTGACGGCACTGCTGGCAGGCAACGGCTGGGTGGGGCAGTTTTTCGAGCCGTATGGCATCCAGCTGGCCTTCAATCCCACCGGCGTGGTGATTGCCTTCATCTTCATCGGTCTGCCCTTCGTGGTGCGCACGGTGCAACCGGTGCTGGAAGACGCCGAGAAAGAGCTGGAAGAAGCCGCCATGTGCCTGGGCGCCACGCGGCTGCAGACCTTTGCGCGGGTGATCCTGCCCTCCATCCTGCCCGCACTGCTGACGGGCTTTGCACTGGCCTTTGCCCGCGCCATCGGCGAGTACGGCTCGGTGATCTTCATCGCCGGCAACATGCCGATGGTGTCGGAAATCACGCCGCTGATCATCATCGGCAAGCTCGAGCAGTACGACTACGCCGGCGCCACGGCGGTGGCCCTGGTGATGCTGCTCATCTCGTTTGCCATGCTGCTGGTGATCAACGGGCTGCAGGCCTGGCAGCGTCGCCGCGCGGGGGTCCCGGCATGAGCGCGCCCACCGCGCGCGGTGCCCGCGCCACGCAGGAATCGGCATGGGTGCGCTTCACGCTGATCGGCATGGCCGTGGCCTTCATGCTGCTGTTCCTGGTGCTGCCGCTGGCCGCTGTGTTTGCCGCGGCGCTACGCAAGGGCTGGGACGCCTACTGGCAGGCCCTGAAGGAGCCCGACGCCTGGAGCGCCATCCGCCTGACGCTGATCACGGCCGCCATTGTGGTGCCGCTGAACCTGGTCTTTGGTGTGGCCGCGGCCTGGGTGATTGCCAAGTTCGAATTCCGCGGCAAGGCCTTTCTGATCACGCTGGTGGACTTGCCGTTCTCGGTGTCGCCGGTGGTGGCGGGTTTGATCTACGTGCTGGTGTTCGGCGCGCAGGGCTGGTTGGGGCCCTGGCTGGCGGCGCACGACATCAAGGTGATCTTTGCGGTGCCGGGCATCGTGCTGGCCACGGTGTTCGTCACCTTCCCCTTTATCGCGCGCGAGTTGATCCCGCTGATGCAGGCGCAAGGCAGCGACGAAGAGCAGGCGGCGATCGTGCTCGGTGCCACAGGCTGGCAGACCTTCTGGCGTGTGACCCTGCCCAACATCAAGTGGGGCCTGCTGTACGGCGTGATCCTGTGCAATGCCAGGGCGATGGGCGAGTTTGGTGCGGTGTCGGTGGTGTCGGGCCACATCCGCGGGCAGACCAACACCATGCCGCTGCATGTGGAGATTCTCTACAACGAATACCAGTCGGTGGCGGCGTTCGCGGTGGCCTCGCTGCTGGCCTTGCTGGCTTTGGTCACGCTGGTGATCAAGAGCGGGGTGGAGTGGCTGCACGAACGCGAGCTGCGCGCCGCAGCCGAGCTGCCGCCCGAAAGGCCGGCACCGTCTGTCACCACGGCAGGGGCCACGCCTGCTGCCACGCGTCGAAGCGCGCACGGCGAACCGATTTTGGGACACGCATCATGAGCATTGAAATCCGCAATATCAGCAAACGCTTTGGCCACTTTCACGCGCTGCGCGACGTGTCGCTGGACATCGGCTCCGGCGAATTAATCGCGCTGCTCGGCCCCTCGGGCTGCGGCAAGACCACGCTGCTGCGCATCATTGCGGGCCTGGAGACGGCCGATGTCGGCAGTATCCTCTTCAGCGGCGAAGACACCACCGATGTGCATGTGCGCGAGCGGCAGGTGGGTTTCGTGTTCCAGCACTACGCGCTGTTTCGCCACATGACAGTGTTCGAGAACGTGGCCTTTGGCCTGCGCGTCACGCCCCGCGGCCAGCGACCCAGCGAGGCGCAGATCAAGGCCAAGGTGCACGAGCTGCTGAACCTGGTGCAACTAGACTCGCTGGCCGACCGCTTTCCGTCGCAGTTGTCGGGCGGGCAGCGGCAGCGCATTGCGCTGGCCCGCGCGCTGGCGGTGGAGCCCCGGGTGTTGCTGCTGGATGAACCCTTTGGCGCGCTGGACGCCAAGGTGCGCAAGGAACTGCGCCGCTGGCTGCGCCGGCTGCACGATGAACTGAACGTCACCAGCATCTTCGTCACCCACGACCAGGAAGAGGCCCTCGAGGTGGCCGACCGCGTGGTGCTGATGAACCAGGGCGTGGTGGAGCAGGTGGGCTCGCCCGAGCAGGTGTGGGAGCACCCGGCCAGCCCCTTCGTCTACGGCTTTTTGGGGGATGTGAACCTGTTCCACGGCCGTGCCCACGAGGGCGAGGTGCATCTGCCCGGCCTAAGTCTGGCTGCGCCCGAGCATGCCCAGGCGCAGGACGCCAAGGCGGCGGCCTATGTGCGTCCGCACGATGTGGAAGTGCTGCCGGCGTCTGCCGTCACTGAAACGCCTGGCAGTGCGCCCGGTAGTGCGCCCGGTAGCTCACCCGGCATCGCGGCGGTGCTGGAGCGCGCCATCGTGATCGGCCCCATGGCCTGGCTGGAGTTGCGCACCACCGATGGCCACGCCCTGATCGAGGCGCATCTGCCGGCGCTGCAGTTCCGCGCACTCGGGCTGGCCGAAGGGGATGCCGTGATCGCCCGCCCGAAACAGGCGCGCGTGTTCGTCGAGCCTGCCTGAGCCTCAGAGAAGCCTTTTCACCAGCACCAGGCTCTTCCGGTCCCAGTTGTACTTGCGCTTGCGGGCCTCGGGCAGCCAGTCGGGGTCGGCCTGCACAAAGCCGCGCTTGAGGAACCAGTGCATGGTGCGGGTGGTCAGCACGAAGATGCTCTTGAGGCCCATGGCGCGCGCTCGCTGCTCGATGCGGCGCATCAGCTTTTCGCCATCGCCCTGGCCCTGACTTTGCGGCGATACCGTCAGCGCGGCCATCTCGGCGGTGGCTGCCTCGGGGTAGGGGTAGAGCGCGGCGCAGCCAAAGATCACGCCGTCGTGCTCGATGATGGTGTAGTTGCCGATGTCGCGCTCGATCTCGGTGCGGTCGCGCTTGACCAGCGTGCCGTCGCGCTCAAACGGCTCGATCAACTGCAGGATGCCGCCCACGTCGTCGGGCGCGGCCTCGCGCAGTTCCTCGAGCTTTTCGTCCACCACCATGGTGCCCACGCCGTCGTGCACGTAGATCTCCAGCAGCAGCGCGCCGTCGAGCGCAAAGGGCAGGATGTGGCTGCGCTCCACGCCCGCCTTGCAGGCCTTCACGCAGTGCTGCAGATAAAAGCCCACATCCGACGGATTGCTGGCCGGTGGCAGGCTGCCCAGGATGCGTTCGGCATCGGCCAGCGGCAGCTCGGTGTCGATCGGGTTGTCATCCCCTTCGGCCTCCAGCGGGCGCACCCGCACGCCCGAGATCTCGGTGACGAAGATCAGCTTGTCGGCCTGCAGCGCAATCGCCACCGAGGTGGCCACCTCTTCCATGGTCAGGTTGAAGGCCTCGCCGGTGGGTGAGAAGCCAAACGGCGACAGCAGCACCATCGAGCCCTGGTCCAGCGTCTGGCGGATACCCTGCACATCGACCTTGCGCACCAGGCCGCTGTGCTGAAAGTCGATGCCGTCGACCACGCCCACCGGCCGTGCGGTGATGAAGTTGCCCGAGATCACCCGCACGGTGGAGCCGGCCATGGGCGTGTTGGGCAGGCCCTGACTGAAGGCGGCCTCGATCTCGTAGCGCAACTGGCCGGCGGCCTCTTGCGCGCAGTCCAGCGCCACCGAGTCGGTGATGCGCATGCCGTGCGAGTAGCGCGGCTCGTGCCCCTTTAAGCGCAGCTGCTCGTTGACCTGCGGGCGAAAGCCATGCACCAGCACGACCTTCACGCCCATGCTCTGGATCAGCGCCAGGTCTTGCGCGATGTGCTGCAGCTTGCCGGCGGCAATCGCCTCGCCGGCCACGCCCACCACGAAGGTCTTGCCCCGGTGGGTGTGGATGTAGGGTGCCACCGAGCGGAACCACGGCACGAAGGTGAAGTTGAAGACGGCGGACATGCGGCGGGCGGTTACGGGTGATCTGCGCGAATGAGCTTGTGGGAATCAGCCTGGGCAAATGAAGCGGGTCAGGGACGGAAGCAGGCCGGGATAATCAGCGATTTTGCTTGATGTGCCCCCTGTGTCTGCCGCGCCGTTGAAGATCGAGTTTCCCGAATCGCTGCCGGTGTCGGCCCGGCGCGACGAAATCATGGCCGCGATGCGCGAGCATCAGGTCATCATCGTCTGCGGCGAAACCGGCTCGGGCAAGACCACGCAGTTGCCCAAGATCGCGCTGGCGCTGGGCCGCGGACGCATCAACGCCAAGCCCGGGCCAGACGGCAAGGTGCGCGGGCATCTGATCGGCCACACGCAGCCCCGGCGCATTGCCGCCACCTCGGTGGCCAAGCGCATCGCCGAAGAACTGGCCACGCCGCTGGGCGAGGTGGTGGGCTACAAGGTGCGCTTCAACGACCGGCTGGGCCGCGATGCGTCGGTCAAGCTGATGACCGACGGCATCCTGCTGGCCGAGACGCAGACCGACCCGCTGCTCAAGGCCTACGACACGCTGATCATCGACGAGGCGCACGAGCGCAGCCTCAACATCGACTTTTTGCTGGGCTACCTGCGCGAGATCCTGCCGCGCCGCCCCGACCTGAAGGTGGTGGTGACCTCTGCCACGATCGACGCCGACCGCTTTGCGCAGCATTTCGCGAATGCAAAAGGTCCAGCACCGGTGTTGATGGTCGCGGGCCGAACCTATCCGGTGGAAGTGCGCTGGCGGCCGTTCGAGGAATCGCGCGAGCACGACCTGAACGATGCCATCGCCGACGCGGTGGACGAGCTGTGGCGCGAGCCGGGCCAGCAGGGCGACATCCTGGTGTTCCTGCCCGGCGAGCGCGAGATCCGCGAGGCGGCCGACCACCTGCGCAAGCACCTGTCGCACCAGCCGATCACGCGCGGGGCCGAGGTGCTGCCGCTGTTCGCACGCCTGAGCCAGGCCGAGCAAGACCGCGTGTTCGAGCCGCACCATGGCCGCCGCATCGTGCTGGCCACCAACGTGGCCGAGACCTCGCTCACCGTGCCGGGCATCCGCTATGTGATCGACACCGGCACCGCGCGCGTCAAGCGCTACAGCTTTCGCAGCAAGGTCGAGCAACTGTTGGTGGAGCCCGTCAGCCAGGCCGCGGCCAACCAGCGTGCGGGCCGCTGCGGCCGCGTGGCCGAGGGCATCTGCATCCGCCTGTACGACGAGAAGGGCTTTGCCGCGCGTCCGCGCTTCACCGACCCGGAGATCCTGCGCTCATCGCTGGCGGGCGTGATCCTGCGCATGAAGTCGCTGCACCTGGGCGATGTGGCGCAGTTCCCGTTCATCGAGGCACCGTCGGGCCGCGCGATCGCCGATGGCTACCAACTGCTGGCCGAACTGGGTGCGGTGGACGATGCGAACGAGCTGACGACCATGGGCCGCGAACTGTCCAAGCTGCCGCTGGACCCGCGCGTGGGCCGCATGATCCTCGAGGCGCGCGATCGTCAGGCGCTGGACGAGGTGCTGGTGATCGCGTCGGCGCTCAGCGCGCAGGAAGTGCGCGACCGCCCGCTGGAAGCCCAGCAGGCCGCCGACCAGGCGCACGCCAAATTCGACGACGACAAGAGCGAGTTCACCGGCTATCTCAAGCTCTGGCGCTGGCTGATTAATTGGGGTCAGATTCCAGTTAACCAGCCAGCGGGCGATAGTCCAAAGAATGGGAATCTGACCCCGATTTCAAAGCCGCACAAGCTGAGCCACCGGCAGTTTGAGCAACTGCTGCGGCAGAACTTCATCAGCGCGCGACGGGTGCGCGAGTGGAAGGACATCCACTCGCAGCTGCACACGGTGGTGGCCGAGCATGGCTGGCGGCTGAACGCCAAGCCGGCCACCTACGAGCAGATCCATCTGTCGATGCTGGCGGGCTTGCTGGGCAACATCGGCTGCAAGCTCGACGAGGAAGAGGCTTATCTGGGTGCGCGCTGCATCAAGTTCCTTCGCCACCCGGGTGCGCACCTGAGCAAGAAACCCGGCCGCTGGATCGTCTGCGCTGAACTGGTGGAGACCACGCGATTGTTCGGCCGTGGCATCGCGGCCATCGAGCCGCCGTGGATCGAGCAGGTGGCGGGGCACTTTCTCAAGAAGCAGCTGCTGGACCCGCACTGGGAAAAGAAATCCGCCGACGTGGTGGCGCTGGAGCGCGCCGCGCTCTACGGCCTGGTGGTGTACAGCGGCAGGCGCACCAGTTATGGCCGTATTGACCCAGCTGGTGCGCGCGAAGTGTTCATCCGCGAAGCGCTGGTGGGCGGCGAGTGGGAGACCAAGCTGCCCTTCCTCGCGGCCAACCAGAAGCTGGTGCGGCAGGTGGAGGAGCTGGAGCACAAGTCACGCCGGCAGGACGTGCTGGTGGACGATGAGCTGATCTACGCCTTCTACGAGCAACAGATGCCGGCCGACGTGTTCAACGCGCGCAGTCTTGAGGCGTGGTACGGGCCCGCCAGCCAGGGCCAACCCAACCTGCTGCGCCTGACGCGCGACGAGCTGATGCGCCACGAGGCCGCGGGCATCACCACGCAGGCGTTTCCGAAGGTGGTGCGACTGGGCGGTGTGGACTGCGTGGCCAGTTATCTGCATCAGCCCGGCGATGCGCGCGACGGCCTGACGGTGACGGTGCCGCTGTTCGCGCTGAACCAGGTGAGCGAGGACCGCGCCGAGTGGCTGGTGCCCGGCATGCTGAAAGACAAGATCCAGGCGCTGCTGAAGAGTCTGCCGCAGCGGCCGCGCTCGCGCTTTGTGCCGCTGCCCGAGTCGGCGTCACGGCTAGCCGAGCACTTCATGCAGCCCGAGGTGTTTGCCAGCGGATCGCTGACCGATGCGCTGCTCAAGCGGGTGCGCGACGAGACCAGCCTGGATGTGAAGCGCACCGACTTCAAGCTCGACATGCTGAGCGCGCACCTGTTCATGAACTTCCGCGTGGTCGATGAGCACGGTCGGCAGTTGGGTGCAGGCCGCAACCTGGGCGCGCTCAAGGCCGAGTTGGGCAGCCAGGCGCGCGGGGCGTTTCAGGCCTTGGCGGGCATGCGCGTGGGGCAGGGGGCAGCGCCGCAGCCGGGCCCGGCCGCCGTAAGCGCATCGCCTGCGCGTGCGTCGTCGCCGTCGTTGTCATCGTCACCTTCGGCGTCTGCCCAGGCCAAAACCACCGACTCGACCGCGCGCCACACCCGCTGGAGCTTTGGCGAGTTGCCCGAGCTGATGGAGATCCGCAAGGGCGGGCAGGCGCTGGTGGGGTTTCCGGCGCTGGTGGACGATGGCGACGCGGTGCGCATCGAGGTGTTTGATGAACCCGAGGTGGCTGCCGCCCGGCACCGCGCCGGGCTGCGGCGGCTGTGTGCGCTGCAGATCCGTGATGCGCTGAAGTACCTCGAGAAGAACCTGCCCGAGATGCAGAAGATGTCGGTGGCCTTCATGCCGCTGGGCACCGCCGATGAGCTGCGTGAGCAGATCCTCGACCTGGCGCTGGAGCGCGCCTTCTTGCTCGACCTGCTGCCCACCGACGAGGCCAGCTTTGCGCGGCGCGTGGACGAAGGCCGTGGCCGGCTGACGCTGATCGCCAACGAGGTGGCCCGGCTGAGCCTGACCATCCTCACCGAATACGCCGCTGCGGCGCGCAAGCTGCGCGACACCAAGGGCGCAGCCGAGGTGAGCGCCGATGTGACGCAGCAGTTGCAGCGCCTGATGCCCCAGCGCTTTTTGGCGCTCACGCCCTGGGCGTCGCTGCAGCACCTGCCGCGATACCTGAAGGCGATCACGCTGCGGCTGGACAAGTGGCGCTCCGACCCTGCGCGCGACGCCCAGCGCCTGGCCGAGCTGCGCCCGCAAGAGCAGCGCTTTTGGCGTCTGGTGGCCGAGCGCAAGGGCGCTGTCGACGACCGCATGCAGGAGTTCCGCTGGCTGCTGGAGGAACTGCGCGTGAGCTTCTTCGCGCAGGAGCTGCGCACACCCCAGCCGGTGAGCATCAAGCGGCTGGAGAAGGTGTGGGCGCAGCTGGTGCACTGAGGCGCAGCGCTACGCGGTTTCTTCGCGCGTCACCGCCTCGATGTTCTCGCTCAACTCCAGCCAGCGCTCTTCGGCGGCGGCCAGCTCGTCGTTGACGGCTTTGAGGCGCCGGCCCGCGTCGGCCAGTTCGGCGGGTGCAAGCGGCGTCATCAGGCGGTTTTCCAGCGCTTGCTTTTCGCGCTGCAACTGGTCCATGCGCTGCTCGGTGGATTTGAGCTCGCGCTTGAAGGGGCGCAGCTTTTCGGCCAGCGCCTGACGCGCCTGCGCTGCGGCCTTGCGGTCCAGCGCCGGGCGGCTGCTGGCCGTGGGCGCGGCGTTTGCGGCAGCGGTGGGCGCCGTAGAAGCAACAGCAGCAGAAGCGCTTGCGCCCTGCGATGCCGAACCGGCGTCGGCCGCGCGCTGTGCGTCACGGTGGGCTTCGCGGATGCGTTTGGATTCGTCCAGCAGGTAGCGCTGGTAGTCGTCCAGGTCGCCGTCAAAGGGCTCGACCTGGCCGCGGCCGACCAGCCAGAACTCGTCGCACACACTGCGCAGCAGGGCGCGGTCGTGGCTGACCAGCATCACCGTGCCCTCGAACTCGTTCAGGGCCACCGACAGCGCCTCGCGGGTGGACAGGTCCAAGTGGTTGGTGGGCTCGTCCAGCAGCAGTAGGTTGGGGCGCTGCCAGACGATCATCGCCAGCACCAGCCGGGCCTTCTCGCCGCCGCTCATCGTGCCCACCGTCTGCAGCACCATGTCGCCGTCAAAGCGAAAGCGACCCAGGTGGTTGCGCAGTTCCTGCTCGCGGGCGTCGGGCTCGCCGGCAGCCACCATCTCGCGTACCAGGCGCTGCATGTGCTGCAGCGGCGTCTCGTCGGGGCGCAGCACATCCAGCTCTTGCTGTGCAAAGTAGCCGATGCGCAGGCCCTTGCCTTCGGTGATGCGGCCGTCCAGCGGCTGCAGCACGCGCGCGATCGTCTTCACCAGCGTCGACTTGCCCTGGCCGTTGGCGCCCAGGATGCCGATGCGCTGGCCGGCCAGCACGCTGCGGCTCACGCCGCGCAGGATCACCTTGCTGGCGTGATCGCTGCCCTGGCCGGCGTAGCCCACCGACACATCGCGCAGGCTCAGCATCGGATTGGGCAGCGTGGGCGGTTCGCGGAATTCAAAGTCGAACTCGGCGTCCATCAGCACCGGCGCGAGCTTTTCCATGCGCTCGAGCGCCTTCACGCGGCTTTGCGCCTGCCGGGCCTTGGTGGCCTTGGCCTTGAAGCGGTCGATGAACTTTTGCAGGTGCGCGATCTTTTCCTGCTGGCGCGCAAAGGCCGCCTGTTGCAGCGTGATCTGCTGCGCGCGTAGCGTCTCGAAGGCGCTGTAGTTGCCGCCGTAGCGGTTGAGCCGCGCGCCCTCGATGTGCACCGTCACCTGCGTCACCGCGTCCAGAAATTCGCGATCGTGGCTGATGACCAGCAGCGTGCCGGCGTAGCGTTGCAGCCAGCTCTCCAGCCACACCAGCGCGTCCAGGTCGAGGTGGTTGGTGGGCTCGTCCAGCAGCAGCAGGTCGCTGGGCGACATCAGCGCGCGCGCCAGTTGCAGCCGCATGCGCCAGCCGCCCGAGAAGCGGTTGACCGGCAGGGCCAGCTCGTGCGTAGCAAAGCCCAGGCCCAACAGCAAGGCCTGCGCGCGGGGCACCGCGTCGTGCTCGCCGGCATCGCTCAAGTCTGCGTGGGCTTGCGCCATCGCCAGGCCGTAGCCAGAGGCCTCTGCCGCCACGAGCCGCGCGCGCACCTCGGCCAGTCGCGTGTCACCCGCCACCACGAAATCGGTGGCTGGCTCGTCCGTCTCGGGCATCTCTTGCGCCACCTGCGCCAGCCGCCAGGTGCGCGGCATGTCCCAACTGCCGCTGTCTTCGTGCAGCGCGCCGGTCAGCAGCGCAAACAGGGTGGACTTGCCCGCGCCGTTGCGGCCCACCAGCGCGAGCTTTTCGCCGGCATGCACCGTCAGGCTGGCGTCCTGCAGCAGGGCGCGCGCGCCACGGCGCAGGGTGATGTTGCGCAGGGAAATCATGCGATCGAGTGTGCGGCGCCGTGATGATGCGTCAAGGCGCGAGCATCTCTCGCGTGAGCAGCAGCACCTGCTCGCTGCCCGCCGAGGTGTCCAGCCACACCGGCTGCAGCGCCGGAAAAGCCGCCTCGAAGTGCTCGCGCTCGTTACCGATCTCCAGCACCAGCACGCCATCGGCGCTTAGATACCGAGGCAGATCGCGCAGCAGGCGGCGAACGAAGTCCATGCCGTCGGTGCCTCCGGCCAGCGCGATGGGTGGCTCGGCCTGGTACTCGGGCGGCAGCGCGCTCATGCTGCGTGCGTTCACATACGGCGGGTTGCACAGCACTAGGTCGTACGGGCCCGTCACCTGGCTCAGGCCGTCGGATTCAATCAGCTGGATGCGGCGGTGCAGGCCATGGCGCTGCACATTGATGCGCGCCACCGCGAGTGCATCGGCCGAGATGTCGGCTGCGTCCACTACCACCTCGGGCCAGGCCATCGCGGCCAGCATCGCCAGGCTGCCATTGCCGGTGCACAGGTCGAGCACGCGGTGGGTGCGATCGCTCAGCCAGGCGTCAAAGCCGCCATCGGCGATCAGCTCGGCAATGAAGCTGCGCGGCACGATCACCCGCTCGTCTACGGTGAAGGGCACGCCCCGCAACCAGGCCTCGCCGGTCAGGTAGGCGGCCGGACGCCGCGTGCTGATGCGCTGCTGCACCAGCGCATGCACCGCCTGCGCTTGTCCACTCGAAACCGTTTGCTGCGCCACTTCGTCCAGGGCGTCCAGCGGGTGGCCCAGCTTCCACAGCACCAGCCAGGCAGCTTCGTCAAAGGCGTTGGTGGTGCCGTGGCCGAACGACACGCCGGCAGCCTCCAACTGCGCAGCCGATTGCTCGACCAGCGCGATGACGGTGTCGGTATGGGTGCCGGCCCGCGAACCCGCTTGCGCCGTCATGACGCGCATTGCGCGTTGAGCGACTCAAGGATGCGGCGGTAGATGTTCTTCAGCGGCTCGATGTCGGTCACCACCACATGCTCGTCGATCTTGTGGATGGTGGCATTGGGTGGGCCCAGCTCGATCACCTGCGGGCAGATCTGCGCGATGAAGCGACCGTCGCTAGTGCCGCCGGTGGTGGAGATCTCGGTGGCGATGCCGGTTTCGGCCTCGATGGCGCGTGCGACCGTGTCCACCAGATCGCCGCGCGGCGTGAGGAAGGGCAGGCCGCCCACCGTCCACTGCAGCTCGTGCTCCAGCCCATGGCGCTGCAGCACCTGCAGCACGCGCGCCTGCAGTGCCTCGGGGGTGGATTCGGTGCAGAAGCGGAAGTTGAAGTCCACCACCACGGCGCCAGGAATGACGTTGCTGGCGCCGGTGCCGCCGTGGATGTTGCTCACCTGAAAGCTGGTGGGCTGAAAGTAATCATTGCCGCGGTCCCATTCGATGGCCACCAGCTCGGCCAGTGCCGACGCCAACTGGTGGATGGGGTTGCGTGCCAGCTGCGGGTAGGCAATGTGGCCCTGGATACCCTTGACGGTGAGCTTGCCGCTCATGGTGCCGCGCCGGCCGTTCTTGACCATGTCGCCGCTGCGCTTCACCGAGGTGGGCTCGCCCACGATGGACCAGTCCAGCCGCTCGCCGCGCGCCTTGAGTTGCTGGCACACCACCACCGTGCCGTCCACCGCCGGGCCTTCTTCGTCGCTGGTCAGCAGCAGCGCAATGCGAATCGCCGGTGCGGGCGTTTGGGCCAGAAACTCCTCGGTGGCCACCACGAAAGCCGCGATCGAGGTTTTCATGTCGCTCGCACCGCGGCCGTACAGCCGCCCGTCGCGGTGCGTGGGCGTGAACGGGTCGCTGCTCCACTGCTCCAGCGGGCCGGTGGGCACCACGTCGGTGTGGCCGGCAAACACCACGGTTTTGGCGCCGGGGGCACGGCTGCCGCCGCAGGCCCACAGGTTGCTCACCCGAAAGCTGTCGGGGCCGCTGTTGATGGTTTCGCAGGCAAAGCCCAGCGGCTGCAGTCGCTGCGCGATCAGGGCCTGACAACCACCGTCATGCGGTGTGACCGAGGGGCGCGAGATCAGCTGCTCGGTCAGTTTAAGGGTGCGGCTCATTCAGGTGCACACATCCAGCGTGATGTGGGTGAACGAGGGCGACTCGTCGCCCGGCTTGTCGTCGCTGGCGGGCTTCTTGTCCTTGGCGCCTGCCTTGGACCCGGCCGCCAATTTGGGTTCGTTCTGCAGCCGCCACAGCAGGTTGGTGGGCGAGTCGGCGTAGCTGACGGCGTCTTCCTGCGTGACACGGCCTTCGGTGATCAGGCGCACCAGGTCCTGGTCAAAGGTTTGCGTTCCGGGGGTGATGGATTTCTCCATCGCCTCGCGCACGCCAGTGAAGTCGCCTTTTTCGATCAGCTCGCCCACCAGCTGGGTGTTCACCAGGATCTCGTTGGCCGGTGCACGGCCGCCCCCATTGCTGAGCTTGAGCAGCCGCTGCGCCACCACCGCCTTGAGCGACTGCGCCAGGTCGCCCAGCAGGGCCGGGCGCACCTCCACCGGATAAAAGCTCAGCACGCGGTTGAGCGCCTGATAGGCGTTGTTGGCGTGCAGGCTGGCAATGCACAGGTGGCCCGATTGCGCATAGGCCAGCGCGGCGGTCATGGTTTCACGGTCGCGGATCTCGCCGATCATGATCACATCGGGCGCCTGGCGCAGCGCGTTCTTCAGGCCGGTGTGCAGGCTCTTGGTGTCGGTGCCCACCTCGCGCTGGTTCACCACCGATCGGTTGTTGGTGTAGATGCAGGAGATCGGGTCTTCGACCGTGAGGATGTGGCCCGGGCGCTGGGCGTTGCGGTAGTCCAGCATCGCAGCCATGGTGGTGCTCTTGCCGGCACCGGTGCCGCCCACCACCACCAGCAGGCCGCGCGGCATCAGCGCCAGCTCGGCCAGCACGGGCGGCAGGTTCAGGCTTTCCAGCGGCGGAATCTCCGCAGGGATGTAGCGCACCACCACCGCCACCGTGTTGCGCTGGTGCATGGCGCTCACCCGGAAGTTGCCCACGCCCTTGATCGGCACCGACATGTTGAGCTCGCCGCTTTCGGTCAGCTCGCGCATGCGGTCGGCCGGCAGGATCTCGGCGATCAGGTCACGCGGCGTGTCGGGCGACAGCGGCTGCGAGTTGATCGGCAGGCACTCGCCGTTGATGCGGATGAGCGCCTGGCAGTTCGCCGACAGGTACACGTCCGAGGCCTTCTTCTCGGCCATCAGGCGCAGGATGCGTTCCATCGTGGACATGAGCGGGTCTCCCGTGGGGTCGTTCAGCGAATGTTCTACGAATCTTCGGCGCTTGCGCGCTGCGATGCAATGCCCTGGCCGCGTCAGTCGCGCAGCAGGTCGTTCAGGCTGGTCTTGGCGCGGGTCTGCGCATCCACCTTCTTGACGATCACCGCGCAGTACAGGCTGTACTTGCCGTCGGCGCTCGGCAAGTTGCCGCTCACCACCACCGAGCCCGCCGGGATGCGGCCGTAGCTGATTTCGCCGGTGGCGCGGTCGTAGATCTTGGTGCTCTGGCCGATGTACACGCCCATGGAGATCACCGAGTTCTCCTCGACGATCACGCCTTCGACCACCTCGGAGCGCGCGCCGATGAAGCAGTTGTCTTCGATGATGGTGGGGTTGGCCTGCAGCGGCTCGAGCACGCCGCCCAGGCCCACGCCGCCCGACAGGTGCACGTTCTTGCCCACCTGCGCGCACGAACCCACGGTGGCCCAGGTGTCGACCATGGTGCCCTCGTCCACATAGGCGCCGAGGTTCACGTAGCTGGGCATCAGGATCGCGCCCTTGGCAATGAAGCTGCCGCGGCGCGCCACCGCGGGCGGCACCACGCGCACGCCCGATGCCTTCATCTGCTCGTCGTCAAGCCTGGCGAACTTGGTGGGCACCTTGTCGTAGAAGCCCAGGTCGCCCGCGTGGATGGGCACGTTGTCGTTCAGGCGGAAGCTCAGCAGCACCGCCTTCTTGATCCACTGGTGCACCTCCCACTGGCCCACGGCCTTGCGGGTGGCCACGCGCAGGTGGCCGTTGTTGAGTTCATGGATCACATGCTCGACCGCATCGGACACCTCCTTCGGGGCCGACTTGGGGCTGAGGTTGGCGCGGTTGTCCCACGCGGCGTCGATGATCTGCTGGAGTTGTTGTGTCATGGGTCGGTTGGAGTTGGAGTCGCGGGACGAAAGATGAGGCCGGGGACGGCGCCGGTGGGTGGGCGGGAACTCAACGACGTTCCCGCACGAACTGCACGATGCGCCGGGCCGCCTCGACGCACTCGTCGCTTTCGGCCACCAGCGCCATGCGCACCCGCCCGGCACCGGGGTTGATGCCGTCGCGCTCGCGGGCGATGTAGCTGCCCGGAAGCACCGTCACATTGTATTGAGCGTACAGGTCGCGGGCGAAATCGGTGTCGCTGCCGGCCACACCGGCCCACAGGTAGAAGCCCGCATCGGGCAGCTGCACGTCCAGCACCTCGGCCAGCAGCGGCGTGACCTGCTGGAACTTGTTGCGGTACAGGCGTCGGTTCTCGGCCACATGCGCCTCGTCGCCCCAGGCGGTGATGCTGGCAGCCTGCACCGCCGGGCTCATCGCCGAGCCTTGGTAGGTGCGGTACAGCAAAAAGGCCTTGAGCAGCGCCGCATCGCCGGCCACAAAGCCCGAGCGCATGCCCGGCACATTGCTGCGCTTGGACAGGCTGGCAAAGCTCACCAGCCGGCGAAAGTCGGTGCGCCCCAGTTGCGCTGCCGCCTGCAGGCCGCCCAGCGGCGGCTCGTCGCGAAAGTAAATCTCGCTGTAGCACTCGTCGCTGGCGATCACGAAGCCGTGGCGGTCGCTCAGCTCGAACAGGCGCTGCCATTCAGACAGCGGCATCACCGCGCCGGTGGGGTTGCCCGGCGAGCAGACAAACAGCAGCTGGGTGCGCGCCCACACGCTGTCGGGCACCGCGTCCCAGTCCACCGCAAAGTTGCGCGCGGCATTGCTGGGCACGTAGTGCACCTCGGCACTGCCCAGCAGGGCTGCGCCCTCGTAGATTTGATAGAAGGGGTTGGGGCTGACCACCAGCGGCGGCTCGGTGGCACCGGGGCGCGGCTGCAGCACGGTCTGGGCAAAGGCAAACAGCGCCTCGCGTGAGCCCGACACCGGCAGCGTTTGCGTGGCCGCGTCCACCGCGATGCCGTAGCGCCGCTGCAGCCAGCCGGCAAAGGCCTCGCGCAGGCGCGGCTCGCCGGAGGTGGCCGGGTAGCTGGCCAGGGCACCGCTGCGGGCCGCGTCGCACAGCGCGTCGATGATGAGGGCGGGCGTGGGGTGCCGGGGCTCGCCGATGCCCAGGCTGATGGGGCGGTAGGCCGGGTTGGGCGTCACGCCCGAAAACAGCTGCCGCAGCCGCTCGAAGGGGTAGGGCTGCAGGCGCGAGAGCAGGGGGTTCATGGGGCGGGATTATCCCGGGGCGGCTCAGTTAACATTCCCCGCGACATCCTGGGACATGGCCCGGGGTGGCGTCACCGGGCCCGGCGCCCGGTGCTCATCCGGCTTCTCCATCGGTCATCCTCCCGTGCGCCTTACCTCGATCAAGCTTTCCGGCTTCAAGTCCTTCGTCGAACCCACCCAGCTGGTGTTGCCCGGCCAGCTGGTCGGCGTGGTCGGCCCCAACGGCTGCGGCAAGTCCAACATCATGGACGCGGTGCGCTGGGTGCTGGGCGAGTCGCGCGCCAGCGAGCTGCGAGGCGAGTCGATGCAGGACGTCATCTTCAACGGCACCACCAGCCGCAAGCCGGCCAGCCGCGCCAGCGTCGAGCTGGTGTTTGACAACGCCGACCACCGCGCGGGCGGCCAGTGGAACCAGTTCACCGAGATTGCGGTCAAGCGGGTGCTCACGCGCGACGGCAACTCCAGCTACTTCATCAACAACCAGCCGGTGCGCCGCCGCGATGTGCAGGACGTGTTTCTGGGCACCGGCCTCGGCCCGCGCGCCTACGCCATCATCGGCCAGGGCACCATCAGCCGCATCATCGAAAGCAAGCCCGAAGAGCTGCGGCTGTTTCTGGAAGAGGCTGCCGGCGTGTCCAAGTACAAGGAGCGCCGCCGCGAGACCGAAAACCGCCTGCAGGACACCCGCGAGAACCTGACGCGGGTGGAAGACATCCTGCGCGAGCTCAACGGCCAGCTGGACAAGCTCGAGCACCAGGCCGAGGTGGCCCAGCGCTACAACAGCCTGAACGCCGACGCCACGCTCAAGCAGCAGCAGCAGTGGTTCCTCAAGCGCGCCGACAGCGAAAGCGACCAGCTCCGCCTGGCGGCCGACACCGACAAGGCCCGCAACGAGCTCGAGTCGCGCACCGCCGACCTGCGCCGCACCGAAAGCGAGCTCGAGACCATCCGCCAGGCGCACTACAGCGCGGGCGACGCGGTGAACCAGGCGCAAGGCAAGCTGTACGAGGCCGGTGCCGAGGTGGCGCGGCTGGAGGCCGAGATCCGCTATGTGGTCGATGGCCGCGCGCGGGTGGAACAGCGCTTGGCGCAGCTGACCGAGCAGGAAGCGCAATGGTCGGCGCGCAAGGCCGATGCGCTGGCCCACATCGATACCCTGGAGGCGCAGGCGCTGGACGCCGCCGAGCAGGCCGCCGCGCTGGCCGCGCAACTGGAAGAGCAGGCTGACGGCCTGCCCGGCCTGGACGAGGCCGTGCGGCAGGCGCAGTCGCGCAGCGCCGGGCAGCGCAATGCGGTGGTGCAGGTGCAGCAGCAGATCCAGGTGCTGGCCGCCGACCAGCGCAACATCGAAGACCAGTCGCGCCAGCTGCAGCTGCGCCGTGAGCGCCTGGCGGCCGACCGCAATGCGCTGGCCGCGCCCGATGAGCAGCGCCTGGCCAACCTGCAGCAGCAGCACGAGCAGTCGCGCGCCGCGGCCGAAACGGCCGATGCGCGGCTGCACGAGCTGCAGGACCAGGTGCCCGCGCTGGACGACGAGCGCCGCACGCGGCAGGACGATGTCAACACCCAGACGGCTCGGCAGGCCGACCTGTCGGCGCGGCTGGAAGCGCTGCGCGCGCTGCAGGACAAGCTGCGCACCGACGGACGACTGAAGCCCTGGCTGGCCAAGCATGGGTTGGACGGGCTGCAGCCCCTGTGGAGCCGCATCCATGTGGAGCCCGGCTGGGAAAGCGCGCTTGAATCAGCGCTGCGCGAACGCCTGAGCGCGCTAGAGATCAGCCGCCTGGACATGGCGCGCGCCTTTGGCAGCGACGCGCCGCCGGCCAAATTGTCGTTCTACGCACCGCCTTCGGCCGGTGCCGCCCACACGGCGGGCAGCCTGCCGCGGCTGGCCGAGCGCCTGCGCCTGAACGATGCCGGCCAGACGGCCTTGCTGGGCCACTGGCTGGCGGGCTGCTACACCGCCGGTTCGCTGGAAGAAGCGCTGGCGCAACGCGAGCGGCTGGCGGCGGGCGAGACGATTTACGTGGCCTCGGGCCATGCGGTCAGCGCGCACAGCGTGTCGTTCTACGCGCAGGACTCCGAGCAGGCCGGCCTGCTGGCCCGCGCGCAGGAGATCGAAAACCTCGAGCGGCAGCTGCGTGCGCAGGCGCTCATCACCGACGAAGCCCGCTCGGCGCTGGTGCGCGCTGAGGCCGCGTATTCCGATGCATCGCAGCGGCTGGTGACGGCGCGCCGCGAGGCCGCCGAGACGCAGGCCCGCGCGCACGAGCTGCAGGTGGAGTGGCTGCGCCTGACCCAGCTGGCCGAGCAGACCCGGTCGCGCAGCCAGCAGATCGATGCCGATCTGGCCGAGGTGGATGCGCAACTGGCCGACCTGCAGGAGCGCCGCGTGGCGGCCGAGGCGCGCTTTGAAGAACTGGACATGCAGCTGGCCGACGCGCAAGAGCGCCACGCCCAGCTCGACGAGCAGGTGATCGATGCCGAGCGGCGGCTGAACGAGGCGCGCGAGCAGCAGCGCCAGATCGAGCGTCAGGCGCAGGAGGCCGCGTTTGCGCAACGCAGCGTCGAGGCGCGCCGGGCCGAACTGCAGCGCGCCATCGAAACGGCCGACCAGCAGACCGCCAGCATCACCGACGAGCGCCAGCGCGCGCAAGAGGAACTGTCGCGCCTGAGCGATGCGGCGGCGCAGGCCGGCCTGCAGGGCGCGCTGGAACTGAAAACCGAGCGCGAGCAGACGCTGGGCGCGCGCCGCAGCGAATACGACGACCTGACCGCCAAGCTGCGTGCCAGCGACGAGCGACGCCTGCAACTCGAGCGCGATCTGGATCCGCTGCGCCAGCGCATCACCGACCTGCAGCTCAAGGAGCAGGCCGCGCGGCTGGGCATGGAGCAATACCAACAGCTGCTGGCCGATGCCCAGGCCGACCTGGCGGCGGTGGAGCGCAGCATTGCCGAGGGCAACGTGCGGCTGACCGGCCTGCAAAGCGAGATCGACCGCCTGCAGCGCGAGATCACCGCGCTGGGCCCGGTCAACATGGCTGCGCTGGACGAACTGTCGAGCTCGCGCGAGCGCAAGACCTTCCTCGATGCGCAGTCCAAGGACTTGAACGAGGCGATCACCACGCTGGAAGACGCGATCCGCAAGATCGACGGCGAAACCCGTGAGCTGTTGGGCAACACCTTTGCCACCGTCAACGAGCACTTCGGCCGCATGTTCCCCGACCTGTTCGGCGGCGGTAACGCCAAGCTGGTGATGACCGGCGAGGAGATTCTGGACTCGGGCGTGCAAGTGATGGCCCAGCCGCCGGGCAAAAAGAACCAGACCATCCATTTGCTGTCGGGCGGCGAGAAGGCGCTGACCGCGATCGCGCTGGTGTTTGCCATCTTCCAGCTCAACCCGGCGCCGTTCTGCTTGCTCGACGAGGTGGACGCGCCGCTGGACGACACCAACACCGAGCGCTATGCCAAGCTGGTGACGCGCATGAGCGAGGGCACGCAGTTCCTGTTCATCAGCCACAACAAGATTGCGATGGAGATGGCCGAGCAGCTGATCGGCGTGACCATGCAGGAGCAGGGCGTGTCGCGCATCGTGGCGGTGGACATGGAGTCCGCCGTGTCGATGGCCGAGGCGGTCTGAGCGGGCGTGCAATGAAAGAGCTCACGGTGGGACTGGCCATCCTGGGTGGCCTGGTGCTGGCGGGCGTGGTGGCCCACAGCACCTGGAAGGCGCGCCGCATGACGCCGCGCCAGGCGCACGGCCGCGACCTTGATGGCAACGCCGGCCCGCTGGACGAGCGGGTTGAACCGCCGCTGGAGGCGGTGCTCGATGCGGCAGCCGCTGCGGGTGAACGGACAGACCCTGCACCCCTGGGCATGCCGCTGCCATCGGCTGCGGGCAGCCTGTTGCCCGAGCGGCGCGCGCAGCTCGACCCGCTGATCGACGTGATCGCACCCATCGCGCTGGACTCGCCGGTGTCTGGCGATGCCGCCATGGCCGCGCTGCCGCCCACGCGCCGCGCCGGCGGCAAGCCGTTTGCGGTGGAGGGCCTGAACGAGGCCACCGACGAGTGGGAGGTGCCCCAGCCCGGGCGCCGCTACCGCGAGTTCCAGGCGGGCGTGCAGCTGGCCAACCGGGTGGGCGCGCTCAACGAGATCGAGTACTCCGAGTTCGTGATGAAGGCGCGCGCCTTTGCCGACGCGGTGGGCGGCGAGCCCGACTTTCCCGAGATGCTGGACGAGGTGGCGCGGGCGCGCGAGCTGGACCAGTTTGCGGTGGACCACGACGCGCAACTGGGCTTTGTGCTGCGCCCGCGTGCCGCCGCGTGGAGCCCCGGCTTTGTGCAGCAGCAGGCGGCGCGCCTGGGCTTTGTGGCCGGCGTGATCCCCGGGCGCATGGTGTTGCCGGCGGCCGTCACCGGCGATCCGCCCCTGGTGGGCCTGACCTTCGACCCGCAGGCCGCCCTGGCCGAAGACCCGACGCAGGCCGCCATCCGCGACGTCACGCTGAGCCTGGATGTGCCGCAGGTGCCGCGCAGCGACCAGCCCTTTGCGCGCCTGTGCGACGCCGCGGCGCGCCTGGCGCAGGCGATGGACGGTGTGGTGACCGACGACGCCGGCCAGCCGATTGCGCCGCAGGCGATGGCCCAGATCGCCGCCGAGCTCGAGCGCATTTACGACACGCTGGATGCGCGTGAGCTGTCGGCCGGCTCGATGCTGGCGCGCCGGCTGTTTTCCTGATCGCCGTTGCCACGGCTGCCCGCGCCATGACCACGGCCGATCTCTTTGGTGACGACAGTGCAGGGCCTTCGCCGGCCAACGCTGCGTCGGCGGGCACGCCTGCCCAGCAGGCCGAGGCCTTGCGAACGCAACTGCACCACCATGCGCACCAGTACTACGTGCTGGACGCGCCGCAGATTCCGGACGCTGAATACGACCGCCTGTTTCGCGAGCTGCAGGCGCTGGAAGCAGCGCACCCTGAACTGCGCACGCCCGACTCGCCCACGCAGCGGGTGGGTGGCAAGCCGCTGGACGAATTTGCCAAGGTGCGCCATCGCGTGCCCATGCTGTCCATCCGCACCGAGACCGACATCGAGGCCAGTGGCGCGCAGCAGTTCGATGCGCGCATCCGCCGCGAGCTGGCTCTGGGCGACGGCGCGCCGGCAGTGCAGTACGTGGCCGAGCTCAAGTTCGATGGCCTGGCGATCAGCCTGCGCTACGAGGCGGGCGTGCTGGTGCAGGCCGCCACCCGCGGCGACGGCGAGATCGGCGAAGACGTGACGCACAACGTGCGCACCATCGGCCAGGTGCCGTTGAAGCTGCAGGGCAGCGGCGTGCCGCCGGTGCTTGAGGTGCGCGGCGAGGTGTACATGCGCCGCGACGACTTCGAGGCGATGAACCAGCGTCAGCGCGACGCCGGCGACAAGACCTTCGTCAATCCGCGCAATGCCGCCGCTGGTGCGGTGCGCCAGCTTGACCCGGCCATCGCCGCGCAGCGGCCGCTGAGCTTTTTTGCCTATGGCCTGGGCGATGTGTCGCCCGACGCTGCCCACTGGCCCAACCACTGGCTCACCCACTGGGACATGCTGCAGGCCTTGCGCACATGGGGTCTGCCGGTGTCCGACCTGACCGCGCGCTGTCATGGCGCGGAGGATCTGGTGGCCTACCACCGCCGCATCGGTGGCCTGCGCGACAGCCTGCCGTTTGACATCGACGGCGTGGTCTACAAGGTCGATTCACTGGCGTTGCAACAGCAGCTGGGCTTTGTCACCCGCGAGCCGCGCTGGGCGGTGGCGCACAAGTTCCCGGCGCAGGAGCAATTGACCACGGTGCTGGACATCGATGTGCAGGTGGGCCGCACCGGCAAGCTCACGCCGGTGGCCAAGCTGGCGCCGGTGTTCGTGGGCGGCGTGACGGTGACCAACGCCACGCTGCACAACGAAGACGAGGCGCGCCGCAAGGACGTGCGCATCGGCGACACGGTGATCGTACGCCGCGCGGGCGATGTGATCCCCGAAGTGGTGTCGGTGCTGCCCGAGCGCCGCGCGGCGGGGGCGCAAGCCTTCACCATGCCGCGCGCCTGCCCGGTGTGCGGCAGCGCCGCGGTGCGCGAAGAGGGCGAGGCCGACTACCGTTGCACCGGCGGGCTGTTCTGCGGCGCGCAGCGCAAGCAGGCCATCCTGCACTACGCGCAGCGCCGCGCGGTGGACATCGAGGGCCTGGGCGACAAGCTGGTGGACCAGCTGGTGGACGCCGGCGTGGTGCGCGTGCTGCCCGACCTGTACCGCCTGGGCCTGAGCGCCCTGGCCGCGCTGGACCGTATGGCCGACAAGTCGGCGCAAAACGTGCTGGCCGCGCTGGAGCAATCCAAACAGACCACGCTGCCGCGCTTCCTGTTCGGGCTGGGCATCCGCCATGTGGGCGAGGCCACGGCCAAAGACCTGGCGCGCCACTTCGGCGGGCTCGACGCCATCATGGGCGCCAACGTCGACCAGTTGCTGCAGGTGCGCGATGTCGGGCCGGTGGTGGCGCAGAGCATCCGCACCTTCTTTGACCAGCCGCACAACCGCGAGGTGGTGGAGCAGTTGCGCGCCTGCGGTGTGCGCTGGCCCGAGGGCGAACCGCAGGCCGCGGCCACGCTGCCGCTGGCCGGCAAGACGGTGGTGCTCACCGGTACCCTGCCCACCCTGAGCCGCGACGAAGCCAAAGCCCTGCTGGAAGCGGCGGGCGCCAAGGTGGCGGGTTCGGTCAGCAAGAGAACCCATTGCGTGGTGGCTGGTGCCGAGGCCGGCAGCAAGCTCGACAAGGCGCGCGAGCTCGGCGTGCCGGTGCTGGACGAAGACGGCCTGAAGGCCTTGATTGCCAACGGCGCGCCCTGATCTGCGCATCTTTGTGCAGCACGCTGCTCCATGAACCGGCAAGGAAGCTGACATGGCCATTCGAGAGATCCTGAAGATGGGCGACGAGCGCCTGCTGCGCATCGCCGAGCCGGTGCGCACCTTCGACACGCCCGAACTGCATGCGCTGGTGAGCGACATGCTCGACACCATGCAGGCGGCCAACGGTGCGGGGCTGGCGGCGCCGCAGATCGGCGTGAACCTGCAGGTGGTGATCTTTGGCAGCGGCCAGCCCAATCCGCGCTACCCCGACGCGCCGCCAGTGCCGCGCACCGTGCTGCTCAACCCGGTGATCACCCCCATGGGCACGGACGAGGAAGAGGGCTGGGAGGGCTGCCTGTCGGTGCCCGGGCTGCGGGGCGTGGTGCCGCGCTGGCGTCGCATCCGCTACAGCGGTGTCGACCTGCAGGGCCGGCCGATCGAGCGCGAAGCCGAGGGCTTTCATGCACGCGTGGTGCAGCATGAGTGTGATCACCTGATCGGCACGCTGTACCCGATGCGCGTGCGCGACTTTCGCCGCTTTGGCTTCACCGAGGTGCTGTTTCCGGGGCTGGACGCCACCACCGACGACGACTGACGATCAGGGAAAACCTTGCTCCCGCTGCGGTGGGCGGTGCCTAGAATGTGCTGCAGCGCAACAGGGTGGGTCGTCTTTTGTGGCCCGTGGTACCCGATGCGATCCAAGGAGACCCGCGTGGCGACCCACAAGCCCGAAGCCGACACACCCCTGCAGCGGGTGATCAAAAAGTACCCCAACCGGCGCCTGTACGACACCGACACCTCGAGCTACATCACGCTGGCGCAGGTCAAGCAACTGGTGATGGACAACGAGCCGTTCGTGGTGCGTGACGCCAAGACCAACGAAGACCTGACGCGCAGCATCCTGCTGCAGATCATCCTGGAAGAAGAAGCCGGCGGCGCGCCCATGTTCAGCGAGGCGGTGCTGGCCAACCTGATCCGCTTTTACGGCCATGCGATGCAGGGCTTCATCGGCAACCACCTCGAGAAGAACATGCAGGCCTTCACCGACCTGCAGACGCGCCTGGCCGAGCAGTACAAGGGCATGACGCCCGAGGGCTGGACGCAGATGATGAACATGCAGAACCCGGTGATGCAGGGGATGATGGGCAACTACATGGAGCAGTCCAAGTCGGTGTTCGAGGCGCTTCAGCAGCAGATGCAAAAGCAGACCGAGCAAATGCTGGGCGCGTTTGGCGTCAAGCGCTGACGTGGCTTGGGCAGACAGGGGCAGGGCCGTGCAGGCCCGGGTACACGTTGGCCCGCCTTCACGACTGGTAACCACCGCTTACTTGTGCCTGCGCTGCGCGGCGTAGACACTCGGCCCGTCCATGTACTTTGAACGCCTTCGCGAGCAACAGGCCGACTACTGGCTGCGTGCAGACCGCACGCTGAACTTCCTGCTGCTGGCGCTGCTGGTGGTGCCCGTGTACCGGGTGTGGACGCTCGCGCTGGTGCCCTGGTACCGCAACCCGGTGCTGTTGGGCCTGTTCGTGATCACAGCCATCCTTGTGGGCGAGGCGATCAGCCTGGCCTGGCGTCGACGGCGCTGAACGCCCGCGTATGCGCTGCCATTGATCCTGCTCGCCACCATCCTGCTGGGTGTCTGGATGATCGACCACACGGTGCACGTGTGGCTGGTGGCGGCCCTGGTGCTGCCATACACCCGCTTTGCGTGGAAGATCGCGCTGGCCATGGCGGGCACGGCGCTGGCGCTGTCCACATGGATCGTGGCGTACAAATGGCAGGTGGATTCGGCCTTGCAGCTGCGCTACGTGTTGTCAGGCTGCCTGCTGCTGGCGGTGCTGTCGGTGTTCTTCCGTGCATGGGAAGGCGCGCGCGACCAGCTTGCGGCCACCACCAACACGCTCGAGAACAAGCTGCAGACCATCACCCAGGGCATCACCGTATTCGGCAGCGACGGCCGGGTCAAGCTGTTCAATGCGCCATCGTCGCGCCTGCTTAACCTGCCTGAGGCGTTGCTGCTGCAGCAACCCACGCTGTAGGACATCGTCAAGTTCCAGTACCAGCGCGGCGACTTCGGCACCACCTACGAGCTGGTGGACGAGTCCGGGCGCGACTATGTGGCCTCGGGCGGTGGTTCGCCGATCGGGCTGCTGCGCGATGCCGACAAGGAATACACCCGCCGCACCCCCGACGGCCGCTATCTGCAGATCGCCACCCGCGCCATGCCCGATGGCTCGTTCGTGCGCACCTACACGGATGTCACCGTGCAGATGGAAGCCACGCTGCAGGCGCAGCAGGCCAAGGGGCAGTTTCTGGCCAACATGAGCCACGAACTGCGCACCCCGCTGAGCGCGATGATCGGCCTGATGCAGCTGCTGCGCGAAACGCCGCTGCAGCCGGCGCAGCACGACTATCTGGACAAGATCGAGCGCTCGGGCGATGCACTGCTGGGCCTGATCAATGACGTGCTCGACCTCTCCAAAATCGAGTCGGGCAAGATGGAACTGCTGCCCGAGCCGTTCTCGCTCGAAACGGTGCTGCAGGACCTGGGGGTGATTGCCGCCGGCTACCAGGGCAACAAGCGGCTTGACCTGTGCTACCGCGTGGGCACCGAGGTGCGCGATCGGCTGGTGGGTGATTCGATGCGGCTGCGGCAGGTGCTCATCAACCTGATGGGCAATGCGATCAAGTTCACCGCGCACGGGCATGTCACGTTGTCGGTCGACGCGCTGGCCACCCACGACGGGCAGCAGCGCCTGCGCTTTGCAGTGACCGACACCGGCATCGGCTTGTCGGCCGAGCAGCAGCAGCGCATCTTTGAGAGCTTTTCGCAGGCCGAGGCCAGCACGGCGCGCCGCTACGGTGGCTCGGGCCTGGGCCTCACCATCAGCCAGAGCATCGTCGAGTTGATGGGCGGGCGGCTGCAGGTTCAGTCGCAACCGGGGCAGGACAGCTGCTTCTTTTTTGAGGTGGACATGGCGGCCACCGACGCACCGCAGGACGCAACAGGCCCGACAGCGGCCAGCGCAGCGGTCGGCACGGCCGCCCCGTCGGTGCAGGGCGCGCGGGTGCTGATCGCTGACTCGGATGCGCAGCGCGCCGCGCGGCTGCTGGCGCTGGTGCAGGCCACGGGCGTGGGCAGCGCCAGGCACGCGGAACCGGCGAGCCTGGCCCTGGCGGCCGGCGCTGCGGCGAGCGGGAGCGTTCCGGCGGAGTTGCTGATCGTGCACGAGGACGAGCTGCCTGCCATCCAGTCGGCGGCGGCGGACACGCCGCGCATCGTGCTGGGCAGCCTGCTGCGCCCGGCGGACCTGTCGCCTTCGGCAACGCAGCGGGTGGTGCGCCTGGTCAAGCCGATCACTGCGGCGCAGATGCGAAGCGCGATGCTGGGCCTGCTGCAGCAGACCACCGCGCCAGCGACCGACCCGATGCTGATGACCCTGGCGGGCAAGACGCCGCGTAACCGCCTGTTCGGTGTGCGGGTGCTGGTGGCCGAAGACCACCCCATCAACCGCGAAGTGGCGATGAAGGTACTGGTGCGCGAAGGTGCGCGCGTCACCGTGGCCGAGAACGGGCGACAGGCAGTGGGCACGCTGGCCATGGGCCCTGGCGATTTCGACCTGGTGCTGATGGACATGCAGATGCCCGAGATGGACGGTCTGCAGGCCACGCGCACCATCCGCAGCAAACTGCGGCTGCGCGACCTGCCGGTGATCGCGATGACGGCCAACGTGCTGAGCGCCGAGCGCGACGCCTGCCTGGAGGCCAGCATGAACGCGCACCTCGGCAAGCCGCTGCGCATCCAGTCGTTGATCGACGAGATGCAGCGGGTGGCGCCGGCGCTGCTGGCGCGTTCGCGCGACGAACTGGCGCGGGCCAGGCCGCCGTTGCAGGGACAATAGGGCCCCATGAATGGAACCTCCACCGCGGTCCCCGCCGCTGCCCCGCGCGTTGGCTTCGTCAGCCTGGGCTGCCCCAAGGCCCTGACCGATTCCGAACTCATCCTCACGCAGCTGAGCGCCGAGGGCTACCAGACCAGCAAGACCTTCGAGGGCGCCGATCTGGTCATCGTCAACACCTGCGGCTTCATTGACGACGCCGTCAAGGAAAGCCTGGACACCATCGGCGAGGCCTTGGCCACCAACGGCAAGGTGATCGTGACCGGCTGCCTGGGGGCACGCTCCGGCGATGGCGGCGGCAACCTGGTGCAGCAGATGCACCCCAGCGTGCTGGCGGTCACCGGCCCGCATGCCACGCAGGAGGTGATGGACGCGGTGCACCAGCACCTGCCCAAGCCCCACGACCCGTTTCTGGACCTGGTGCCCGGCGGCTTTGGCGAGGCGGGCCTCAAGCTCACGCCCAAGCATTACGCCTATCTGAAGATCAGCGAAGGCTGCAACCACCGCTGCACCTTCTGCATCATCCCCAGCATGCGAGGCGACCTGGTGTCGCGCCCCATCGGCGATGTGCTCAAGGAGGCGCGTGCGCTGTTCGAAGGCGGCGTGAAGGAACTGCTGGTGATCAGCCAGGACACCTCGGCCTACGGCGTGGATGTGAAGTACCGCACCGGCTTCTGGGACGGCAAACCCGTGAAGACGCGCATGCTCGAACTGGTGCAGGCGCTGGGCGAGCTGGCCGAACCGCACGGCGCCTGGGTGCGCTTGCACTACGTGTATCCGTACCCACATGTGGACGAGGTGATCCCTCTCATGGCCACCGGCCGCGTGCTGCCTTACCTGGATGTGCCCTTCCAGCACAGCCATCCGGATGTGCTGCGCCGCATGGAGCGCCCGGCCAGCGGCGAACGCAACCTGGAGCGCATTGCGCGCTGGCGCGAGATCTGCCCCGAGATCGTCGTGCGCAGCACCTTCATCGCTGGCTTTCCCGGCGAGACCGAAGCCGAGTTCGAGGATTTGCTGGCCTTCGTGCGCGAGGCGCAGATCGACCGCGCCGGCTGCTTTGCCTACAGCGCGGTGGACGGCGCTGCCGCCAACGAACTGCCCGGCATGCTGCCGATCGAACTGCGCGAGGAGCGCCGCGCGCGCTTCATGCAGGTGGCCGAAGAGGTGTCGGTGGCGCGGCTGCAACGCCGCGTGGGCGCCACCATGCAGGTGCTGGTGGATTCGGCCCCCGCGCTGGGGCGCAAGGGCGGCGTGGGCCGCAGCTATGCCGATGCGCCCGAGATCGACGGCACGGTGCGGCTGTTGCCACCCGAGAAGATCAGCAAGACGCTGAAGGTGGGCGAGTTCACCCGCGCGCGCATCGTCGGCGTGGATGGCCACGATCTGGTTGGGGTGCCGGTCTGAGCGAACGGCATGACCGATCTGCAACGGCCAACAAAAAAGCCAGCTTTTGCTGGCTTATCATGTTTTGGTGCCCAGGAGAGGACTCGAACCTCCACGGTGTTACCCGCTAGTACCTGAAACTAGTGCGTCTACCAATTCCGCCACCTGGGCCCGCCGACTGCCTGCGCTAGACGCGTTTGCAGCCGGCATCGAATTTCAGAAGCGAGAAGTATATCAAAACTCAAACCCCCTCCGCCCGCACCAGTGCACTGCTCGACGAGATCGAAGGCACGGTGCAGGGCCATCGCGACGGCCACGGCTTTGTGGTGCGCGACGATGGCGAATCCGACATCTACCTTCCGCCCAACGAGATGCGCGCGGTGCTGCACCGCGACCGCGTCAAGGTGCGTGTGGTGCGGCAAGACCGCCGCGGCCGCCCTGAGGGCCGCGTGGTCGAGATCGTCGAGCGCCCGCCGCAGCCCATCATCGGCCGCCTGCTGCACGAAAGCGGCGTTTGGCTGGTGGCGCCCGAAGACAAGCGCTACGGCCAGGATGTGCTGATCCCCAAAACCGCCACCGGCGCCGCCAAACCCGGGCAGGTGGTGGTGGTGGAACTCACCGAGCCGCCCAGCCTGTACGGGCAGCCCGTGGGCCGGGTGAAGGAAGTGCTGGGCGAGATCGACGACCCCGGCATGGAGATCGAGATCGCGGTGCGCAAGTACGGCGTGCCGCACGAGTTCTCGGACGCTGGCCTGGCGCTGGCGCGCGGCCTGCCCGACAAGGTGCGGCCGCAGGACCGGCGCCATCGCGTGGACCTGACCGATGTGCCGCTGGTGACGATTGACGGCGAGGACGCGCGCGACTTTGACGACGCGGTGTACTGCGAGCCGGCGCGCGTGGGCCGTGGCAAGGGCTGGCGTCTGCTGGTGGCGATTGCCGACGTGAGCCACTATGTGGAGACCGGCAGCGCCATCGACGTGGACGCCTACGACCGCGCCACCAGCGTGTACTTTCCGCGCCGCGTGATCCCCATGCTGCCCGAAAAGCTGTCCAACGGGCTGTGCTCGCTCAACCCCGATGTGGACCGCCTGTGCATGGTGGCCGACATGCTGATCAGCGCCGGCGGCGACATCCACGCCTACCAGTTTTACCCGGCGGTGATGCACAGCCACGCGCGCTTCACGTACACCGAGGTGGCAGCCATCCTGGGCAACACCCGTGGCCCCGAGGCGCTGCGCCGCAAGGACCGCGTGGCTGACCTGCTGAACCTGCATGATGTGTACCGCGTGCTACTGAAGTCGCGCAATATGCGCGGCGCGGTGGACTTCGAGACCACCGAAACGCAGATCGTCTGCGACGAAAACGGCCGCATCGAACGCATCGTGCCGCGCGTGCGTAACGAGGCGCACCGCCTGATTGAAGAGGCGATGCTGGCGGCCAACGTGTGTGCGGCCGACTTCATCGCGCAGGCCCAGCATCCGGGGCTGTTCCGGGTGCACGAAGGCCCCACGCCCGAGAAGAAGGACATCCTGCGCAACTACCTCAAGGCCATCGGCGTGGGCCTGACCATCAGCGAAGAGCCGCTGCCGGCGGAGTTTCAGCGCATCTCCGAGGCCACCAAAGACCGCCCCGACGCGCAGCAGATCCACACCATGCTGCTGCGCTCGATGCAGCAGGCCATCTACACGCCGATCAACAGCGGCCACTTTGGCCTGGCCTACGAGGCCTACACCCACTTCACCAGCCCGATCCGCCGCTACCCCGACCTGTTGGTGCACCGCGTGATCAAGGCCATCCTGGCCAAGCAGCGCTACGAGCTGCCGGCGCTGCCCACGCCCGGCGAGGCGCACGAGAAGCTGGCGCGTCGCCTGGCCAGCCGGGTGCGCGAGCCGCAGGCGCGTACGCGCAAGACGATGAGCGCGCGCGACCAGCAGGCCTGGGAGGCTGCGGGCCTGCACTGCAGCGCCAACGAGCGCCGCGCCGACGAAGCCAGCCGCGATGTGGAAGCCTGGCTCAAGTGCAAGTACATGCGCGAGCATCTGGGCGAGGAGTACGGCGGCACGGTCACGGCCGCCACCAGCTTCGGCATCTTCGTCACGCTGGACGACATGTACGTCGAGGGCCTGGTGCACATCACCGAGCTGGGCGGCGAGTACTTCAAGTTCGATGAGGCACGACAGGAGTTGCGCGGCGAACGCACCGGCATCCGCTACGCCATCGGTACGCGGGTGCGGGTGCAGGTGAGCCGCGTGGACCTGGACGGCCGCAAGATCGACTTCCGCCTGGTGCGCGAGGGCGAGGAACTGCTGCAGCGCGCGGTGCACAAGGGCTTGCCGGGAGCGCCGCAGGGCCGCGGCAAAACGTCGGGTACTGGCGGTAAGGCAAGCGGCAAGGCAGGTGGCAAGGGCGCCGGCAAGGCGTCTGGCCGCGCGCGCGTCGAGCCGGGCTTGGCCGAGCGCTCGCCCATCGTGGCGCTGAAGGCCTCGGTCAAGAAGGCCGCAGAACGCAAGGCCGGCAAGTCAGGCAGGGGCGGCAAGGCCAGTGATGCATCGCGGCCAACGCGCGACGGCGCAGGCAAGGCCGCGGGCGCTGCCGCCAAATCGGGCAAAGGGCGTAAAAATCGCCGCTGATCATCACCGCGCGGTGTGGCGCTGGCCGCAAGCACCACAAGTTGTCATCACGAGATCGATTCCATGAGCACATCCAAGACCTCGGGCCGTGTGGCCATCATCACCGGTGCGGGCACCGGCATCGGCCGCGCGTCGGCACTGGCGCTGGCAGGCGATGGCTGGCGCGTGATGCTGGCCGGCCGCCGTGCGGAGCCGCTGGCCGAGGTGGCGTCGGCACTGTCCGCCGCCGGCGCCGACGCATCGCAGGTGCTGTGCTGCCCGGCCGACGTGGCCGATCCGGCCTCGGTGAAAGCGCTGTTCGACACCACCGTGGCGCGTTTTGGCCGCGTGGACCTGCTGTTCAACAATGCCGGCGTGAACGCGCCCGGCGTGCCGCTGGAAGACCTGCCGCTGGACGAATGGAGGCGGGTTGTCGACATCAACCTTAACGGCATGTTCTATTGTATCCAGCAGGCGTTTCGGGTGATGAAGGTGCAGCAGCCGCAGGGCGGCCGCATCATCAACAACGGCTCGATTTCGGCGCACGCGCCGCGGCCCAACTCGATCGCCTACACCGCCACCAAGTACGCGGTGACGGGGCTCACCAAGACGGCCTCGCTCGACGGCCGCAAGCACCGCATCGCCGTGGGGCAGGTGGACGTGGGCAACGCCGCCACCGAGATGGCGATGCGCATGGCCAAGGGCGTGCCGCAGGCCAATGGCGAGATTGCGGTGGAGCCGCTGATGGATGTGAACGTGGTGGGGCAGTCGGTGCTGTACATGGCCAACCTGCCGCTGGAAGCCAATGTGCTGTTCCACACGGTCATGGCCACTAACATGCCGTTTGTCGGCCGCGGCTGAGCGCGTCAGGGTCGGGTGGCGACACACGCGGCCTCACGTCGCGTGACACGGCGTTATGCGGCGTCCGGTGCCTGTAACTGCTGCGCCAGCGCCGATGCGGTGAGCGTCGGCAGACCCGTGGTGTGGTCCGAGTTGGCGTTGGCCTCGGCCGCCAGGCCGTGCTCCCAGGCGGCGGCACAAGCGGCGTGGAAGGCGGCGTCGTATGCGGCGTCGTATGCGGCTTCATGTACGGCGTCGTGTGCGGACGCGTCCGATGAATCTGCTGAACGGCCAGGTGTGTCGGGCCGCTGAGCCAGTCGCGCCGCGATCAGCCCGGCCAGCACATCCCCGGTGCCCGCAATCGCCAGGCGCGCATTGCCCGTGGGGTTGATGCGCGGCACCTGACCCGGCGCGGCGATCACCGTGCCCGAGCCTTTGAGCAGCACACAGGCCGCAAAGCGCTGCGCCAACTGGCTGGCTGCATGCAAGCGGTCGGCCTGCACCGCGCCGGCGTCGCAGCCCAGCAAGCGCGCGGCTTCCAGCGGATGGGGGGTGAGCACGGTGCAATGGCCAGCGCGCTGGGCGCGCGCCGTCAGCAAGGCCTGCAGCGAGGTGTCCTGCGCGATGGCATTGAGCGCATCGGCGTCCAGCACCAGGCGCGGCGTGCGCGACAACAGCGCGGGCAGGGCGTGGCGCACTGCATCGCCTCCGCCGCAGCCGCAGGCCACGGTGTCGGCCGCCGCATGACCGGTCCACGGACGCGTCATCAGGTCGGCGGGAAAAGCGGGCATGGCGGGAAAAGCGGGCGTCGCGGGCATGGCGGGCATGCCGCTGTCGGCCGCCACATTTTCCGGCGCATCCAGCCACTGCAGATACACACGGCCGGCGCCGGCTTGCAAGGCCGCCTGCGCTGCCAGCACCGCCGCGCCGCGCATGCCCGGCGCGCCGCCCACCACTGCCACATCGCCGTGGCTGCCCTTGTGCGAGGCGTGCGGGCGCGCACGACGCTCAGGCGCCGCATTCAGCCAGGCGGTGGGCGTGGCTTGTGCGTGCGGCGCAATGCCGAGATCGTCGTACCCGATCCAGCCGCAGGCATCGCGCCCGTGCGCGGTAAATAGCCCCGGCTTCAGGCTGAGCAGGCTCAGGGTGTGCCGCCGGTCCGCCGGATGCGCATGCCACCAGGGCCGCGTTGCCTGTGCGCCGTCGGGCGGCTGGCCAGTGTCGGCGCTCAGCCCGCTGGGCAGGTCCACGCACAGCAGGGTGTGCAGGCCATTGCCCAGGTGCTGCATCCAGCGCGTCAGGGTGTGGTGGGTTGGATGATCGTGTCCAGTATCTGCTGATCGGGCGCTGCGCATGCCGATGCCCAGCAGCGCATCGATGGCCAGATCGCCCTCGGCCAGCGCCGGAGGCTCATCGACAAACGGAACGCCGGCGTTGCGGGCGCGCTGCCAGGCGGCGCGGGCGTCGGGCGGGCTGTGATCAGGCGCGCCCAACCAGCTGACTGTCACCGGCCTACCCCAGCGGTGCAGATGCATCGCGGCCTCCAGCCCGTCCCCGCCGTTGTTGCCGGCGCCGCAGGCAATCCACACCTGCCGCGCATGCGGTGCCAACGCCAGTGCCAGCCGCGCCACGGCCAGGCCGGCGCGCTGCATCAGCGCGTGTGGCGGCAAGGCCGCGGCGGCCGTCTGTTCAATGGCGCGTGTGGCGGCGGTTCCGTACAGCGGCAGCGCTGCGCGCAGGGTCTCGGTGCAGACGGCGCTTGACGTGGTGAGGCGGATCACGGTGGCCGGTGACCTTCAAGGCTCAAGGGTTCAGGCTGCTGCGGGCTTCAGCGCAGCTTCGGACTGCAGGGCGATGTTCAGCACCGCGTCGTCGCAACGGTTGCCGCTCCAGATCATCAGGCCCACCGGCAATTCGTCGGCGCTGTGGCAAGGGATGGAGATCGCGCAACCGTCGTAGAAATTGACCACGGTGGTGTTGCGCAGCAGCAGGCCGTTGACGCGGAAGAACTCATCGTCGCGCTCGGCGCCGGGTGCGACTTGCGCGATGGGCGGTGCCACGATGGGCACGGTGGGCGACAACACCCCATCAAAGCCCCGCAGCGCCTCGGCCACCCGACCGATCCAGCGCTGGCGGTCGTGCACCAGTTGCAGGTATTCCCAGGCTTTCATCGCGGCGCCGCGCTCGATGCGGACCCGCACGCGGGGGTCGTAGCCGTCGGCGCGCAGCGCCAGCAGTTCGCGGTGCCATTGGTAGCTTTCGCTGGCCACAAAACCACCGCTGGAAAGCATCGGGCCCATCTCGCGCAACTCGGGCAGGTCCACCTCGGAGATGAGTGCGCCGTGGCGCGACAGCGTTTGCAGGGTGCGCTCGAAGGCGCGGGCCACGGTGGCATCCAGGCCATCGAGCATCAGGCTGCGGGCGACCGCCAGTCGCCACGACGACAGTGGTGCGGCGCTGCGCACCACCTGCCGTACGGCCAGCACTTCGTGCACCACGACGGCGTCGCGCACGCTGCGGGTGAGGGCGCACGCCGTGTCCAGCGTGGGTGACAGCGGCACCGAACCGGTGGTGGGCACCGCCTGCGCGCTGCACTTGAAGCCCACGATGCCGTTGAGCGCGGCCGGGATGCGGATCGAGCCGCCGGTGTCCGAACCCAGCCCAACGAAGGCCGCACCACTGGCCACCGACACGCCCGCGCCCGACGACGAGCCACCTGGCACGCGTGGCGTGGTGGCGTCGGCCACGCAAGCCGGTGTGGCGAAGTGCGGGTTGGTGCCCACACCCGAGTAGGCGAACTCCACCATGTGGGTGCGCCCCAGCGCGATGCCGCCGGCTGCGCGCAAGCGGGCCACCGCTGTGCCGTCGGCGGCAGCGGGTGGCGCGTCGGCCAGCACGGTCGAGCCCGCGGCGCTGACCTGGCCCGCCACGTCAAACAGGTCCTTGATCGACACCGCCAAGGCTGCCAGGGGTGAACGCCCCAGCGCCAGTGCCGCCGGCGTGGAAGCGGTGTGGCGGGCATCGAACGCTGCGGCCTGGGCCAGCGCCGCATCAAAGTCAGTGCGCACGAAAGCGTGGGCGCAGGCGGGTGTGCGGGCGGCGTCCACGCATTGCTGCATCAGGCTGTGGGCGCTGGCCTGCCCGCGGGCGATTTGCTGCCGTGCGGCCACCAGATCGAGGCGCGCGATGTCGGGCAAACGGTGGCTTGGCGGGGTGGCCGAGGCTTTGGCAGCGAAGGGCGGGGAGGAATGTGTCATGAATGGCGTCATGAATGGCGTCGTGGGAACGGGGCACCACCATCCTGGCGCGGTGCCAGGCGACGTCGGACGGGGTGTCGAACGTGTTACACTCTACCGGTTTTGCGCAGTGCACCCGTGTGCTGCGTCAGACAAATCGCGAACCAGCCCACCAAGGTGTCGCGGCCGACTTGGAAGCCGGCGGCGATTCGGGCTGGATTTCAGACCCAACCTTCGGAGCTCTCATGACCACCATGCGTCAGATGCTGGAAGCCGGCGTCCATTTCGGACACCAGACGCGCTTCTGGAACCCCAAGATGGCCCCCTTTATCTTCGGCCATCGCAACAAGATCCACATCATCAACCTGGAAAAGTCGCTTCCGATGTTCCAGGAGGCGGCCAAGTTCGTCAAACAACTGGCGGCCAACCGCGGCACCATCCTGATGGTGGGCACCAAGCGCCAGGCGCGCGAGATCGTGGCGGCCGAGGCGCAGCGCGCCGGTGTGCCCTACGTTGACCAGCGCTGGCTGGGCGGCATGCTGACCAACTTCAAGACGGTCAAGACATCCATCAAGCGCCTGAAGGACATGAAGGCCCAGGTGGAAGCCGGCCTCGAGTCGATGAGCAAGAAAGAGCAGCTGATGTTCCAGCGCGAACTGGCCAAGCTCGAGAAGGACATCGGCGGCATCCAGGACATGAACACGCTGCCCGACGCGATCTTCGTGATCGACGTGGGTTTCCACAAGATCGCCGTGGCCGAAGCCCAGAAGCTGGGCATTCCGCTGGTGGGCGTGGTGGACTCCAACCACTCGCCCGAGGGCATCGACTACGTGATCCCCGGCAACGATGACTCGGCCAAGGCCGTGACGCTGTATGCCCGCGGCATTGCCGACGCCATCCTCGAAGGCCGCGCCAATGCGGTCAACGACGTGGTGAAAGCCGTGGCTGGCAGCGACGAATTCGTCGAGGTCGAGGAAGGCAACGCCGCCTAAGGCGCGTGCCCACGCGAACACCAAAGGGGCTGTGTCAGCCCCTTTTTTGCAGCCGGGCAGCGCCGCGCCTTCAGCGCAGCTCCCGGCCCACCACTGAAACCAATCATTGAACTGACGGAGCACACAATGGCTGCAATCACCGCAAGCATGGTCGCCGAGCTGCGCGCCAAGACCGACGCCCCCATGATGGAGTGCAAAAAGGCCCTGACCGAGGCCGACGGCAACATGGAAAAGGCCGAAGAGATCCTGCGCGTCAAGC
>JBJTCL010000055.1:0-7570 GCA_046091865.1 Burkholderiaceae bacterium
TCACCCCTGGGCGCGACGACGAATCGCTCGGCAATGAATCCAGGCTGATGCTGCACGCCACGCAGCTGTCGTTGATGCACCCGCACAGCGGCACACCGGTGCAGTTCGACAGCGCAGCGCCGTTCTGACACCGCGGCGACACGCGCTGCGCTGGCCTGGCGCTGCCGCGGCAGCAGCGCCGCTAGCATGCACGCATGACCGCCACACCCTCATCACCCCACCTCACCGTCATCACCGGCGCCTCGCGCGGCATGGGCCTGGCCATGGCCCGCCAGTTGCTTGGCGATGGCCACGACCTGCTGTGCATCTCGCGGCGCGCCAACCCAAACCTGGCCGAACTGGCGCAACAACACGGACGCCAGTGCATGCAGTGGGAGCGCGATCTGGCCGATGCCGCACCGGTGGCGGCTGAACTGGCCGCTTGGCTGCAGACGCAAGACACGCAGCACGGCACCCGGCATCTGGCCTCGGCCACGCTGATCAACAACGCCGCGCTCATCCCCGAGATCGGCCCGCTGGACGCCATGGACGCCTCGGCCCTGGCCACCGCGCTGCGCGTCGGGCTGGAGGCACCGATGATGCTGAGCGGCGCTTTTTTGCGCGCCACCGCCGCATGGACGGCCGCGCGTAAGGTGCTCAACATCTCGTCGGGCCTGGGTCGCCGCGCGATGGGCTCGCAGTCGGCCTATTGCGCCACCAAGGCGGGCATGGACCACTTCACCCGCTGCGTGGCGCTGGAGCAGCAGCGGCTGGCCAACGGCGCGCGGGTGTGCTCGCTGGCCCCCGGTGTGATCGACACCGACATGCAGGTGCAACTGCGCGGCGCCGATGCGGCGCGCTTTCCCGATGTGGGCAACTTCATCGGCATGAAGGACAAGGGCATGCTCAGCAGCCCCGAACAGGCCGCCCATGCGGTGCTGGGCTATCTGGCGCGGCCGGACTTCGGCAGCAACCCGGTGGCCGACGTGCGCGACTGACGCCGCACCGACAGTTGCGGCGCCGAAGGAGGCCCGAGGCTTGACATTCGTCAGCCTCGCGTCACCCGCGGCCGCCAAACTTTTGGGC
Organism: Burkholderiaceae bacterium; assembly: GCA_046091865.1. GTDB lineage: Bacteria > Pseudomonadota > Gammaproteobacteria > Burkholderiales > Burkholderiaceae_C > JBDLRH01. The sequence continues at coordinate 1,066 of JBJTCL010000055.1, forward strand.
TGCGCTGGCGGGGGACTGCACTGCATCACCGATGCGCCCGCACGCTGAACCATTGCCACCATGAGGGCCGCAGGCCCGAGGAGAAGAGACCATGAGCCGTGAAGTCGTCGTCGTCAGCGGTGTGCGCACCGCCATCGGAACCTTTGGCGGAAGCCTCAAGGACATCCCGCCCACCGAACTGGGCGCCACCGTCGTGCGCGAGGCGCTGGCCCGCGCCCAGGTCGAGGGCAAGGACGTGGGCCATGTGGTGTTCGGCCATGTGGTCAACACCGAGCCGAAAGATATGTACCTGTCGCGCGTGGCGGCCATCAACGGCGGCTGTGCCGACACCACGCCGGCCTTCAACGTCAACCGGCTGTGCGGTTCGGGCCTGCAGGCCATCGTGTCGGCCTCGCAGGCCATCCTGCTGGGCGACTGCGACATCGCCATCGGCGCCGGCGCCGAGAACATGAGCCGCGGGCCGTATGCCAACCTGACGCAGCGCTGGGGCACCCGCATGGGCGACGCCAAGCTGGTGGACATGATGGTGGGCGCGCTGCACGACCCCTTCCACAACATCCACATGGGCGTGACCGCCGAGAACGTGGCCGCCAAGTACGGCATCACCCGCGAGATGCAGGACGCGCTGGCGGTGGACAGCCACAACCGCGCCGAGCGTGCCACCGCAGAGGGCCGCTTCAAGGACCAGATCGTGCCGGTGATGCTCAAGAGCAAGAAGGGCGACGTGGCCTACGCCACCGACGAGCACTTCCGCCCCGGTGCCAAGATGGACGACTTTGCCAAGCTCAAGCCGGTGTTCGCCAAAGAGAACGGCACGGTGACGGCAGGCAACGCCTCGGGCATCAACGACGCGGCGGCTGCCGTGGTGCTGATGGAAGGCAAGGCCGCGCAGGCGCGGGGCCTGAAGCCGATGGCGCGCCTGGTGGGCTATGCGCACACCGGCCTGGACCCGAAGATCATGGGCGTGGGCCCGATCTCGGCCACACAGGCGGTGCTCAAGCGCACCGGTCTGTCGGTGAATGACCTGGACGTGATCGAGGCCAACGAGGCCTTTGCCGCCCAGGCCTGCGCCGTCACCAAGGAACTGGGGCTGGACCCGGCCAAGGTCAACCCCAGCGGCTCGGGCATCTCGCTGGGCCACCCGATCGGCGCCACCGGCGCGCTGATCACGGTGAAGGCGCTGTATGAGCTGCAGCGCATCCAGGGCCGCTACGCGCTGGTGACGATGTGCATCGGCGGCGGCCAGGGCATCGCGGCGATCTTCGAGCGGGTGTGAGTTGGCCGCAGGGGCAGGTCGCGGGCGGCTGCAAGCGACCACAGCGCGCGTTGTACAGTCACCGGAATGAGCACTGAACTGGCTGCCACCCCTGCCCTGCGCGTGCCCGCGTGGGACGACGCGCTGTCGCTGAACCTGCCGGCGCTGGACGACACCCATCGCGAATTCGTGGCGCTGCTGGGCCGTGCGGTGCAGGCCGCCGATGCCGACTTGCTGCCGGTATGGGATGAGGCAGTGGCCCACACACGCCAGCACTTCGAGATGGAGAACCGCGGCTTTGAGGCCACGCGTTTTCCGCCCGGGGGCTGCCATCTGCGCGAGCACACCGAAATCCTGGCGGTGATGCAGGAGGGCCTGCGCCGCGGCCGCCATGGCGACCTGGCCTTGGTGCGTCAACTCGCTTCCGAGCTGGGCACCTGGTTCGAGCAGCATGCGCAAGGCATGGATGCCGCCTTTGCGCTGTACGCGAATTGGGTGGGCTACGACTTTGCCAGCGGCGCGGTGGCGCATCCGGACCGCATCCCGGCGGCGCCGGAGCCCACGGCCACCTGCGCTACCGCCGGCACAAGCGCCTGAAGCCCCGCCAGGGGCGCTGCCTCACACCCCGCCGTGCGGATGGGTGGGGTCGACCCACAGAACGGTCTGCGGCTTTTCCACCGGTTCAATGTCGAGGTTGACGGCCACGGCCTGACCATCGCTGCGGCACAGCACGCACTCCAGCACCTCGGTGGGGCTGGCATTGATTTCCTGGTGCGGCACATAGGGCGGCACATAAATAAAGTCGCCCGGGCCTGCCTCGGCGGTGAACTCCAACTGCTCGCCCCAGCGCATGCGCGCACGGCCTTTCACCACGTAGATCACGCTCTCCAGATGGCCGTGGTGATGCGCTCCGGTCTTGGCATCGGGGTGGATGGTGACGGTGCCGGCCCAGAGCTTTTGTGCGCCGACGCGCGCAAAGTTGATCGCCGCCTTGCGGTCCATGCCCGGTGTGGAGGGCACGTTGCCGTCCAGCTGGTTGCCGGGAATCACCCGCACACCGTCGTGCTTCCAGTCGGTGCGGTGGGGGTGATCATGCGAGTGATCATGCGAGTGATCGTGCGAGTGATCGTGCGAGTGATCGTGCGAGTGATCGTGCGAGTGATCGTGCGAGTGATCGTGCGAGTGATCGTGCGAGTGATCGTGCGGGTGGTCATGCGGGTGGTCATGCGGGTGGTCATGGCTCATGACAGGTCTCCGTGGGTTCAGTCCACCAGCGTGGCGTACACCAGGTCGCGGAACAGCGGACGGTAGTGGTCGCGCTGGTTGGGCGCCTGGATCATCAGGATCGCAAACAAGTCTTCGGCGGGATCGACAAAGAAGGTGGTGCCCGCGATGCCGCCCCAGTAGTACAAGCCCACCGAACCCGGCACCGGCGCCACGCCCAGCGCGGTGCGCACCGCAAAGCCCAGGCCGAAGCCATGACCAGGCGGCAGCAGGTTGCCGTTCACCGGGATGGCCCCAAGATGATCGGCGGTCATGAAGTCCACCGTACGCGGCCCCAGGATGCGCGTACCGTTGAACGCGCCGCGGTTCAGCATGCACTGCAAAAAGCGGGCGTAGTCCATCGCGGTGGACATCAAGCCGCCACCGCCCGCCTCCATCGCGGGCACCTGCCGCGGGTCCAGCACCTTCATCGGGATGCCGCCATCGGGGTCGTGTGCAAAGGGCTCGGCAATGCGGTCCTGCTGCGCCGGCGGCACATGAAAGGCGGTGTCCTTCATGCCCAGCGGATCGAAGATCTCGGCCTTCAGGAACGCACCCAAGGTCTGGTCACTGGCGCCGCCAACGCCGCCTGCACCGCTCGCCACTTCGACCACGCGGCCCAGCACGTCGGAGGCGCGGCTGTACTCCCACACGCTGCCCGGCTCAAACTGCAGCGGGATGGCCGCCAGGTCATCGCAAAACTGCTCGTTGCTGCGCTCGCGCGAGGCGATGCGTGCCTGCGCATACTGGCGCTGCACGGCGCTGGCACCGAGAAACTCATAGGTCAAGCCCGCGGTGTGGCGCAACAGATCTTGCACCGTGGGGGGCTGCTTGGGATCGCGCAGGGTCACGCGGCCATCCGCCTCGTCCGCCACCTTGAGCCTGGCAAACGAAGGGATGTAGCGCGACACCGGATCGCTCAACAGCAACTGGCCGCGCTCCATCAGCATCAGGGCCGCCACCGACACGATGGGCTTGGTCATCGAATAGATGCGGAAGATGCTGTCGCGATGCATCGGTGTGCCGGCGGCAGCGTCCTGCTGGCCAAAGGCCTCGTGCACAGCGATGCGACCGCCGCGCGCGATCAGCGCCACGCCACCGGGCAGACGCCCGCGCGCCACCTCGTCGTTCAGCACCGACAGCAGGCGCTGGCAGCGCGATGCATCCAAACCCACGTCAGTGGGCTCGGCGCGTGCCAGCGGCGCGGCGCCGGCCGCGGTCTGGGTTCGGGGCCGTGTTGCGTTCAGGGTGTGGCTTTCGTTGGGGCTGTGCATCGTTCGGCGCTGCAACCATCAGCCGCCGTAACGCTGACGCGCCAGCGCCGCGCCGTCGGCCAGCGCCTGCAGTTTCTTCATCGCCACCTCGCGGCTCATCGGTGCCAGGCCACAGTTGGTGCAGGCGATCAGCCGGTGCTTGGGTACGAACTGCAGCGCCTGGCCAATGGTGTCGGCCACCTGCTCGGGCGTTTCGACCACGTCGCTGGCCACATCGATCACGCCCACCATCACGTCCTTGCCCTCGAGCAGCTTCATCAGCTCGGGCGGCACATGCGAGTGATAGCACTCCAGGCTCACCTGATGGATGCTGCTGCGCGCCAGCGCCGGGAACACCTCTTCGTACTGGCGCCACTGGTCGCCCAGCGTCTCTTTCCACTTGACGTTGGCCTCGATGCCGTAGCCATAGCAGATGTGAACCGCGGTGGTGCACGTCAGGCCTTGCGCGGCACGCTCCAGCGCCTTCACGCCCCAGTCGGCGGCTTCCTTCATGTAGACATTGAAAGCCGGCTCGTCGAACTGGATGATGTCCACGCCGTCGGCCTGCAGCGCCAGCGCCTCCTGGTTCAGCAGGTCAGCAAAAGCCATGGCCATCTTCACGCGGTCGCCGTAGTGGCGGTCGGCGATGGTGTCGACGATGGTCATGGGCCCGGGCAGGGTGAACTTGAGCTTCTTCTTGGTGTGCGCGCGCGCCAGTTGCGCTTCCATCGAATGCACACGGCCCTTCAGGCGCAGCGGCGCCACCACCTGCGGCACCATCGCGTCGTAGCGGTTGTTGCGGATGCCCATCTTCACCTTGTTGGCGAAGTCGATGCCCTCCACCTGCTCGAGGAAGCCGTGCACGAAATGCTGGCGCGCCTGCTCACCGTCGCCCACCACATCCAGGCCGGCGTCCTCTTGTGCCTTGATCCACAGCAGCGTGGCGTCGACCTTGGCCTGGCGCAGCTCGTCGCCCTGCAGCTTCCATTGCGGCCAGAGTTTTTCGGTTTCGGCCAGCCACGAGGGCTTGGGCAGGCTGCCGGCGATGGCGGTGGTGAACATGGCAGTTTTCATGGTGGTGAAAGTCGGTGATTTCAGCGCATCGCTTGGCGCACTGGGCCCAGCAACGAAGCACCAAAGATCGATGAAGGTTTGGGGACGAATTGTCAGGCCATCTCGGCCAGCAGGCCCAGCTTGCGCATGAGGGGTTCGATCTTCGGGTCGCGCCCGCGGAAGGCCCGGTAGGCCTCACCCGGCTCCCGCGTGTTGCCGCTGGCATAGATGCACTCACGAAGGCGCTGCGCGGTGGCCGCATCGAAGGGATCGCCGGCTTCGCGGAACGCATCGTAGGCGTCGGCATCCAGCACCTGGGCCCACTGGTAGACGTAATAGCCGGCGGCATAGCTGCTGCCAGCGATGTGCTGAAAGTGCGACAGGCGATGCCGCACCTCCACAACCGGTGGCAGGCCGTGGCGCGTCAGCACTTCATCTTCAAACGCCATCACGTCCTGCGGCACGTCACCCGGCGGCAGGCTGTGCACCGCCATGTCCACCAGCGCACTGGCGGTGTAGCTCAGTGTCTCGAAGGCCTGACCCAAACGCTCGGCGGCCAGAAGGCGGTCGATCAGGGATCGCGGAATCGGCTCGCCGGTCTGCGCATGTCGGGCATGGCGTTGCAGCGCCTCAGGTTCGCTGATCCAGTGCTCGAAAAGCTGCGACGGGAGTTCGACAAAGTCCTGCAGCACATGGGTGCCCGACAAGCTGCGCCAGCGCACCTGCGACAGCAGCCCGTGCAGCCCATGCCCGAACTCGTGAAACAGGGTGCGTACATCGTCAAAGCTCAGCAGCGAAGGCTGTCCAGCACTGGCCCGTGCGACGTTGTTGTTGTTGGTAACGACCGGCGTCACCGCCCCCTGCTGCAGCCTCAGCGAGCTCATCCAGGCGCCGCCCCGCTTGCCCGGACGCGCAAAGTTGTCCTGCAAGAACCAGCCCAGCGCGTGTCCATCGCCGTGCGTGACTTCCCAGACGGTCACGTCGGGGTGGTAGGCCCGCACATCCGGACGCGCCTTGAAGTGAATGCCGAACAGACGCGTCGCGCAGTCAAACGCGGCCTAAACCATGGCGTCGAGGCTGAAATACGGCCTGACTTCGGCGTCATCGATCGCGTGCGTGCGCTCGCGCACACGTTGCGCCCAGTAGCGCCAGTCCCAAGCCTCAATCGATGTGGCGTCGCCTGCGCGCATCTGCTCGTCGCGCAGCTGGGCCTGCTCGGCCTGCAGCGCCACTAGGGCGCGCTGCCAAACCGAAGTCAGCAGATCCATCACAGCAGCAGGCGTTTGCGCCATGCGGTCCTTCAGCGCGTGGTCGGCGTAGCTGGCGCAACCCATCAGCGCAGCCAGTTCGGCACGCAGGGCCAGCAGTTCGCGCATCACCGGTCGGTTGTCGCGCTCGCCGTCGTGCGCACCACGCTGCACCCAGGCACGCCAAGCCTTCTCGCGAAGTGCACGGTCAGGACAGCTCGTCAGAAATGGCATCAGATGGGAACGTGACAGCGGGACGACATGGCCATCCAGCCCGCGATCGGCTGCTGCACCGCGCGCGGCATCGCGCACCGCATCTGGCAGCTCACGCAACGCCGCGTCGTCCAGCACCAGATGCCACGCCGCCTCGTCGGCCAGCAGATTCTGGTCGAAGCGCGAACCCAGCTCGGCCAGGCGCTGCGTTGTCTGCCCAT